>JBIHZT010000390.1:0-4463 GCA_044240265.1 Luteolibacter sp.
CTCGGTGAGGGAACCGATCTGGTTCACCTTGACGAGGATCGAGTTGGCGACGCCGAGCTTGATGCCCTTGCTGAGGAAATCGACGTTGGTGACGAAAAGGTCGTCGCCGACGAGCTGGGTGGTCTTGCCGAGCTTGTCGGTGAGGATTTTCCAGCCATCCCAGTCGCTTTCGTCACATCCGTCTTCGATGGAGATGATAGGATAGCGCTTCTGCAGGTCGGCGTAGAAGGCGACCATTTCTTCAGCGGATTTTTCCGACTTGTCGGACTTTTTGAAGACGTAGGCGTTTTTCTTGCGGTCGAAGAATTCGGAAGCCGCGCAGTCGAGGGCGAAGGAGATATCCTCACCGACTTTGTAACCCGCTGCTTCGATGGCCTGACAGAGAACCTCCAACGCGTGGTCGGCGCTCTTGAGTGTCGGCGCGAAACCACCTTCGTCGCCGACGGCGGTGGAGAGTCCGAGGTCGTGGAGGACCTTTTTGAGGGAGTGGAAAACCTCCGCACCATAACGGATGGCCTCGCTGAAGGTAGGCGCGCCGATTGGCACGATCATGAACTCCTGGAAGTCGATCGGTGCGTCGGAGTGAGCGCCGCCGTTGATGACGTTCATCATCGGGACGGGTAGCACCTTGGCGTTAGGACCGCCGAGGTATTTGTAGAGAGGAACTCCAAGCTGGGAGGCGGCAGCCTTGGCGACGGCGAGGGAAACACCGAGGATAGCGTTCGCACCGAGGTTCTTCTTGGTGGAGGTGCCGTCGAGCGCGAGCATAGTCGCGTCGATGGAGGCTTGTTCGGTGGCGTCGAACCCAAGCAGCGCGGGAGCGAGCTGGGAATTCACGTTTTCAACGGCCTTGAGCACGCCTTTTCCGAGAAACTTGGTTTTGTCGCCATCACGCAGTTCGACAGCTTCGTTTTCCCCGGTGGAGGCGCCGGAAGGAACGGATGCGCGGCCGATGGCGCCACCTTCGAGGTGGACATCAACTTCGACAGTGGGATTGCCCCGGGAATCGATCACTTGGCGACCGCGGATTTCAACAATGGTGGTGTAGTCCATAATGCTTGTTATTGGTTAGGTAGGCTGGGTTTTGAAATTTCAGGGATTGAACGGGCGGATGGAGCGGATGGTGAGGGTCTCCATCACCTCGGTCACTTCGTCGCGGATCTGGACGGTGTCGCCGACTTCACGGCCGACGAGCGCCTTGCCGACTTCTGACAGATAGGAAACGGTCTTGGTCTCTGGAATCGAGTCCCATGCGCCGAGCACGGTCATGACGGACTCCTTGCCGGAGGCATCGGCGAGAGTGACGACGGTGCCGATGTTCACCTTGCTGGCGTCGGAGCCCTTGAAGTCGGTACCCCGGGCGAGGTGGATTTCCTTGTCGAGCGCGTTGCGGCGGTGGGCGAGGTATTTTTCCTGATCCTTGGCGGACTTGTATTCGAAATTCTCGCGAAGGTCGCCGTAGGAGCGGGCGATTTTGACGTCGTTGAGATTCTGCGGGATTTTGTTGCGGATGAGGTCGTCGAGCTCGGCCTTTTTCTTTTCCAAGCTGTCCCACGAGACGAGCAGCGCTTCTTCAGGACGCTTGGCGTTGACGCCACTCACGAGCTCGGCCGTTTCCGGACGTGCCTTGATGATGCGGGCCATGAGCGACTTTTTCTCAAGCTCGCCGAACACCGGGCAGTCGAGGAGACGACGGCCGAAGTTGCGGGCTTCGTTGATGTCCATGATGGCGACGAGATCGGTCAGCAGGCTCTTGTCGTCGCCTAGCAGCGACTGGAGCCGGGACGTCTTGCGGGGGCCGTCGGATAGATGGTCGTTTTCGAGGAGATTGAGCACCGAGGCGCCGACATCCGCGCTGAAGACGTCCAAAGACGGCCCCTTGCGCTCGCGGCAAACCCAGATCAGCGCATCAGGTCCCAGCGCACGGCGGGCGATGGCGGAACGAAGGTGGGTGACCAGGGCGGGCATTGCCTCACGCTCTTGAAGAATACGGGCGATTTCGGTAACACCACGGGCGCCTACGCGGTCAAAGACCTGGACGATCTTGCTAACCCAATCGTCCGCGAAGGCGTTGGGGAAAGCTTCGTAAACCGCACGCTGGCGGCCGGATGGCAGCGCGCCGGCTTCTTCGGCCAGGCGGATGGGGTCGGCGGAAAGCAGTAAATCCGATAGACGGACGGCGGAGGGATCGAGCTCAAGCGCCTTGGACGAGCCGATGACTTCATCGCGTGCGGCGACGAGTTGAAGCGCCTGGCCGAGCTGGACACGGGCGGCTTTTTTCGCACCTTCGTCGATGTCGTTGAGCAGGCGCTTGAGGGCGTCCGTGTCGTTTTCAAACGCGCCGATGTCGGCGGCGATGGCTTCCAAGGCGCGGATCATGCCCTTGATGTCGCGGGCGGCCTCGAAATCAGCGACTAGCGCCTCGGCCGGGCTGCGGTCGCCGACGCGGAGCACGATCGGCTCGGTGCGTTTCTGCGGCACGGCGGCAAGGCGGCTTTCGCGGAGAGCTTTCTTGGTGACGTCCCACCATTTTTTGAAGCCTGCCTCGGGGATGACGGCACCGGAGAGTTCTTTTTCAAGCGCGTCGCCAGTCATGCTGCCGCCGTGGCTTTCGAGGAGATGGACGACGAGGGCGAGCGGGTCGGTCTTGACCAGTCCGCGGAGCTCTTCGAGTTGCTCGATTTTTTTCGCCCGGAAGTCATCAGGGCCGATCCACTCGGTCTTTTGGAATGCGAACTGCAATTCCATTGTCTGTCCGGTGGACTTTTCGAAGTCGATGGTGACCTTCTTACCGGGGAGATCCCAGTCGATCACCTTGCCGGCGCCGAAGGATTTATGAATACAAAAGTTTCCGGGAGCCAATTGAGAAAGGCGCTCGCCGACAGGTTTGGGAATGCGACCGGCCTCGACCAGTTTCGCCACATCAGGATGCATGCCAGAGAAGATGGGAAGCCGACTTGGAAAACGCAAGGCATTCCCTTGATAAAACCTTCAGAGCGCTATTTTCACGGCTTTTCCGCAGGCGGCGGGACCACTCGGGGGCGCGGCTGCCGCTGGGGCAGCATTCCCCCGTCAAGTGCCTGGTCCAGAGTCCGGCAGAGGATCTGGACGCGTCGGCGCCAATCGTTGGGGACCTTGTCCAATGAGTCGCCCTTGCTGATGTCCGTTTCGAAAATCAGCTCGTCCTTGGTTCCGAGGATTTTGACTTTATAGATCTCTTCATCGCGCCGCACAACGGCACGGCCTTCATCGTTGGAAAAGCTGGCGGTTTTCTCCGCTACATTCACCAGCCGCATCGGTCCCAGACTGACACCCGGCAAGACGGCGGCTTCAACCATCTCACCTGAAAACGGTTTTTGAAGAACCGGTGATTCGCCCAGTTTCAACTTCACTTCCAACGGTTTGCCGCCGCGGAATCCAGCGAGAACGACTTCATCTCCCGGCTTCGACAAGCGCAGCAGTGTGGCGAGTTGCGCCTCGTTCACCAGCATCTGGTCGCCGATTTTCCAAAGCAGATCGAACTCGGCGAGTCCCGCGGCCTGGGCAGGACCACCTTCGTCGATGGATTTCACCACGAAACCAATCCCCGGCGGCAACGACGGCACCTGCGCGGTGATCGATTCATCCGGCTTGGTCACCCGCAAACCCAGCCAGGCTTGCGGCGCGTGCGTCATCTCGGGATTCTGCCGGGGTTGGGGAACCCGCGTCTCCCCAGACTGCGCGGCGGACCACAGGGTCTGCGCGGCTAACAGAGCAAAGATGAAGCTGGGTTTCATATCAGAATGCGCTGATCGGCGTGTAGAGGATTTCCTCGCGGGGTTCCGAGATCACCACCAACATTCCGGACTCCGTGTCCCGCACGTTGTTTTCCTCCACGGCGCTGAGTCGCAGCGCGTGCATCGCGCTGCCATCCGCACTCTCCTGCCAACCCTCGTCGGTCATGGATTCGATGCGATCGGACCCGCTCACCAGCACAAATCCGGCAGGCGTTACCGGCTTCGAGGCCACCTTTGGTCCGGACAGCTGGTTGTTCAATGATGAAACAGCAAGCAGTCCGGCAAGTGCCGCCGCGATGCCGCCGCCGATCCACCATCGGGTCGGCGACCTGCCGGAGGAAATCGCCACGACATTTGCCGTCGCGGGTTCGGCCAACTCGTCGATCATTTCCTCGAGCTCCAGCTGGCAATCCTGGCTCAAGGCCGGCGGCATCAGGCGGGCGAGGATGCTTTCGATGGGATCAGGCGCTTGCATGGCGGTCCTCCTTCACGCGGCGCAGCTCGTGCGCCAGTTGATCGAGTGCGTAGCGGTAGCGCGAAGCCGCCGTGTTGGGCGAAATGGCGAGAGTTTCGGAAATTTGCAAAAACGTCAGCCCGCCCCAGAATTTCATCACCACGACTTCCCGCAGTTTCTGGCTGAGCTTCTGGACGGCCTCCCGCAGTATCACGGCTTCCTCGTCTTCTTCG
>JBIHZT010000230.1:0-6184 GCA_044240265.1 Luteolibacter sp.
CAATGCGGTGGTCCGGCAGTTCGAGATGATGAACGTTTTTTCACTCAACGACTCGGTTGCCATCGCCCGCTCGCGTGACAAGCTGCGCTCGCTGCAAATCCTCGCAAAACGCGGCATCGGCCTGCCGGTCACCGGCTTCGCCCACCACACGGAGGCGACCGGTGAGTTGATCAAGATGTGCGGCGGCGCTCCGTTAGTGATCAAACTGTTGGAAGGCACCCAGGGCGTCGGCGTGGTGCTGGCGGAAACGGCAAACGCGGCGGAATCCGTGATCGAGGCATTCAAGGGGCTGAATGCCAACATTCTGGTGCAGGAATTCATCAAGGAAGCGGAAGGCGCCGATATCCGCTGCGTCGTGGTCGGCGGAAAAGTCGTGGCCTCCATGAAGCGCCAGGGCGCGCCCGGAGAGTTCCGCTCGAACCTCCACCGCGGCGGCTCGTCGGCCAAAGTGAAGATTTCCACGGACGAACGCGCCGTCGCGATCAACGCCGCCAAGGCAATGGGCTTGAATGTGGCCGGCGTGGACCTGCTGCGCTCAAATCATGGCCCGGTCGTGATGGAGGTGAATTCCTCCCCGGGGCTTGAAGGCATCGAGCAATCGTCGAAAAAAGACGTCGCGGGGATGATCATCGAGTTCATCGAACGCACTGCCGTGAAACCGTCGAAATCGACCGACAAGTGAGCATGCCATGAGAGATTCTCCGCCACAGGTGGCGCATCACCATCTGCCGAGCGCGGCCACCACAGTTAGAGTGCTGGACTCACCCGGGCGGAGGAGTTTTTTCCCGACCGCGGCCTCGGGGAAGGCGGCTTCGAGGCAGGGCGAGTCCGCCGCCTCCTCGGCGAGCACGCCGCGGGAGGGAATCGAGATCACCCCCTGGCAGGTCTTGCCACCCCAGGGATCGATGTAGCGGATGGGAAACGATGTGGCCGCGCGCTCTAACTTGCGGGGAACGGCGGTGATCGTCACGAAATGCGCGTCGAGCATGATCCACTCGGGCGACTTGCCATTCCCGCCGCGGCGGACGTAGCGGCGGAGGCTGATGATGGGTGGCAGGCCTTTGTCGAGGGAGGTTTCAAAACGCTGATGGACCCGGCTGAGGAGCTTTTTCTGAGTTTCCCCGGGTTTGGAAAAGAGAACCTCATGATCCATCAGCGGCAGGAACCGGCCGCGGGTGAGCTCGTTGCCGATGTCGCAGAGGTCCACGAGGTTCACGCCTTTTCGCGACCAGCGGGGACGGCCTTTGATGGAGCTGGAGGGCCGCATGCCGGACTCGCGGATCACGGTGTGGATGCGCTGCCTGTCGGTCTCGCCGGCGATGGCGTCGGACGCGCGCTGCCACGCGGGACTGCCGAAGCGGAAGGCGTTGAGCAGCGCGGTGGGGCCGCAGGCATTCCCGGCGACGACGAGCTGGTCGGCCGGGGTGGCCGATGAGTTGGGAGCTTCCCGCAGCGGAGGAGCCGCCAGCGCCGGGCCACAACAAGCTAACAAAATACTATTTCGCAACCGCCGGAACATAGGTTTCAATGCGGCGGTCGTTGGCGGGCTTGGCGTCGCTGCGGCCGCCGGAAAGCCGGACGCTCGAATCATAGCGCATGCTCGCGGCGGTCGGCTGGGTGATGGGCACGCGGACGGTGCGCACGCCGTTGACGGGGAGCGTGGTGATGTTGGAATCGACCACGCCGCCGGGCGTGGAGATCCGGACGGCGGTATTGACGAGCGGCTCGGTGCCACGGTTCTGGACGAGCACTTCAATCTCGCCGTAGGGATTTCCCGGCGTGGGCGGAATGATGCGCTGCGAGGCCACGGCGGCATCGTAAATCCCGGGTGTGTTGCGATTCAGCACGCGGCTCAGATCCGGCATTCCCCGGCCCAGCGCGGCGTCGTCCCCCGCCTCGCCGCCGTCGTTCAGATGGGCCATGATCAGATCCAGCGCCTGGCGGTTAGTGAGGGTCTTCGATCCAGGCTGGCTCATCAGCGCGGCGATGGCGCCGACGACAATGGGGCTGCTGAACGAGGTCCCGCTGACGCTTGCTGCCTGATCGCCGGCCCAGGCGGCGTTCACCCCGAAGCCCGGTGCGGAGATCGCGACCTGGCGGCCGGTGTTGGAGAAATCCAGGTGGTTTCCCAAGGCATCCACCGCACCGACGGCGATGACACCCTCGTTCGCGGCGGGGTAGGAAACGCTGTCGATTCCGTTGTTCCCGGCGGCGGCGACGATCATGGCACCGGCACTCCGCGCATACTCGATGGCATTTCTAACCAAGCCGCTGTCTCCAGGACTGCCCAGGGAAACATTGATCAACCGGGCACCGGCATCGACCGCGGCGACGATGCCCTTGGCGAGCATGAAACTATCCGATTGTCCGAGGTTGTTGGCGATGCGGATGGAGATGATGGATGCGCCCGGCGCCACGCCCGGAGTGAGTTCGCCGTGGCCGATGATCATGGAGGCGACGCCCGTGCCGTGGCCGTTCTGGGCGGCGGGATCGGACGGGAGTTCCACCAGGTTGATGGAATTGATCCTGCTGGTGAAGGCGGAGTTCGCGGTGACGCCGGTGTCGAGGACGGCGATTTTCACCCCGCTGCCCCAAGCCGAGTTGTCACCGGAAACGCCAAGCCAGTCGAGCAAGCCGGCACCCAGGGCGACGGCGCCTTCCTGCGCCGTGCCATCGCCCGGTGCTGGCGGAACGTCCACCGGATAGACGAAGGATTCCTGCCCGTCACCACCGAGCAGTGATGCGAGGTCGTCGGGATTGAAAAACGCGACGCGCAGGGCATTGAGCGCGTCGAGCCGCCCCATCAGCCGGATGCGGTCGCCTGCACGCTTGAGGAAATCATCGAGCGCCGTTTGATTCTCGAAAATGAGGATCCGCTGCCCCTGAAGCGCGCCAGCCTCCAGGGCGGCGTCATCGCGCGGGAACTTCGGTGCGCGCTCGCCACGACGGAACTTCGGCGCGGTATCATCCGCCATGACCGTCCGCCGCGGGGAGGTCTCCGATTTGGCGTTGTCCTGCCGCAGCGGGCGCTTGGGAGCGGCGGTTCCAGCCAGCCAATAGCCGATCCAGCCGGCGAGCGCGACGGATACGACGATGATGGGCCAACGGGAACGCATGCCGGGGACAGTAACTCCGGAAACGGCCGATCAACACGAAAAATCCGATTTTCTCCCTGTCCCCCGGGGCAGGGCGGTCATGCTTAGGGATTTTGCAACCGCGAATCAACAGGCATGGTCTTGAGGACGAAATCCTTGAACTGGACCATCATCGGCGGTCCGGCGTGGAGTTGCAGCCCGAGCAGGCCCTTCTTCGCGCCGGCGGCGGTCTCGTCGGTGACATCGACGGTTTGTTTGCCATTGATGAAGTGCTGGAGGTGGCCGCCCTTGGCGATGATGACGTAATCGTTCCAGTCCCCCGGGCGGATCGCCGCCTGAATCTCATCGGAATCCCCGACTTGGCCGGTGACTTCGAGGTTGGGTTTATTCGGCTCGCCACCTTCGTGGATGACGACTTTTTCCCCGCGCTTGGCGAGAATGCCGCGGCCTTTTTCCTCATAAAGGATGCCGCTGTAGGTTTTACCGACCTCGAAATCCGCCTGATAGCCGGAGAGCACGGAGTATCCGGGCTTCACGATCTTGCTGCGGTACTGGACGCCGGAATTCCCGGAATTCTTTCCGCTGACGTCCACGATCTTGTATTTGAAACGCAGCTCGAAATCGCCCACCTCGCCGTCCCAGATCAGGAAGGTATTTTCCTTCACGGGCATTTCGGCGGTGGTCTGGCCGGTGATCGCCCCGTCCTTGACGCTCCAGAATCCGGGCTGGCCGGTCCATCCGGTGAGGTCTTTGCCGTTGAATAGGTTTTTCTCACCGGCATGGGCGAAGGTGGCGGAGAGAGCGAGGATGAGGGCGAGTGGTTTCATGGTGGATCAGATGGGAACGAAGTGGAGGAATCGTGAAAAACCACCCGCATCTTTCAAAATCCGGAACGAAACCCAAGGCTGGATCGACCACGTCCGGGCATGGCGGGGATACTTCGCACCCAGGATGGCGTCATCCCAGGCTCTCGGTCCGCCGCCGCCGTTTTTCAAACAGCACGGTCTCCTGATAGCCCGCGGCTTTCGCGATGGCGACCGCTTGGGGAAATTCCCGCGCCACCTCGCCCGGCGCATGCGCATCCGAGGAAATCACCAACCCGATCCCGGCCGAACAGGCCAGCTCCAGAAACCGCGGCGCCGGATAGGCCTCGGCGCATGGCTTGTGCCAGCCCGCGGTGTTCAGCTCGATGACGCTGCCCGCCGCCGCGATGGCATCGATGACGGGTTCATAAAAACGATCCAGGTCGCCGGCTGGAAAATGGGCGAATTTTTTCACCAGATCCGGGTGGCCGAGGATGTCGAAAATCCCGCTGTCCGCCATCGTTGCATACGTCTTCCAATAGTGCGTCCAGACCTCGTCCACGTCGCTTTCCGCCCAGCGGCCAAGCCATTTCGGGTTGTCGAAATCCCAGTCGCCGAGGTAGTGGACGGAGCCGATGAGATAGTCCCACTCGAAGCGTGAGGCGAGGTCCGCGATCCAAGGTTCACCGCCCGCCAGCCAGTCGCATTCCAGCCCGGCACGCACCGGAATCCGTCCCGCCGCGTGGCTCCGCGCCCGCTCGATCCAGCGGAAATAATCCGGCAGTTCCGCGACGGCCATCCGCCAGTCATCAAACGGCTCTGGCACCTGCGGGGCGTGATCGGAAATACCGTATTCCGTGAGGCCGGCCTCCAGCGCCGCATCGATGTAAGCTTCAGGCTCGCCCACGGCGTGACGGCACAGCGGCGTATGAGTATGATAATCAGCGGGCACTTGCGTATTTGAGGATGAATCCGATTGAAGGTGCGTGAAAAGCCATACTAGACTCCCCGCAAGCTGCAAGCACCAGACTTTCCTCCATGTCCGATTTTTCATCAGAGCCCGCTCCGGGCAATTCCGTCACTCGTCCACTCCTCGAGCAACTCCGCCGCCATCCGAAACGGGTGGTTTTCACCGAGGGCGAGGACATCCGCGTCATCCAGGCGGCCGCCCGGCTTGTCGCGGAGGAAGCGGTGGCGCCCATCCTGCTCGGGAACCGCGAACGCATCCGCGCACTGGCCGCTGCAGACGGGGTGTCGCTGAAATTCGTCCACATCATCGATCCGCCACTGGCATCGGACTTCGGCCTGTTCTGCCAACGCGTGGAAAACATGGCCCGCTATCGCACGATGCAGATCGGCGACCCGGCGGAAATCGTCGCCCGCCCGCATTATTTTGGCGCACTCATGGTCCAGTATGGACAGGCGGACGCCCTCGTCGGCGGAAACCAGGCGATGCCCGCGGCCTACTTCCGGGCCTTGCTGCACACCATCAAACCGCTGCCGGACGTCCCGAAGATTTTCGGCGTCACCATCCTCACCGGTTCCCACCTGAAAAACCTCGGCGGCAGTGACATCCTCTTCCTCGCCGACTGCGGGTTGATCCCGAATCCCGACGTGAGCGAACTCGCGGCGATCGCCCTGGAAACCGGGAAACTCGCCCGTCATTTCCTCGGTCGCAAGGCCTTCGTCGCCATGCTCAGCCACTCGACCAAGGGCTCCGCCGGCACGCCGGACGCCCGCCGCATGGCCGCCGCAGCAGCCATGGCCCAGGACGTGGCGATGAAGCAGTTCCTCGACATCAGCATCGAGGGCGAGCTGCAGGCGGATGTCGCACTCGACCCCGCCGCTGCGGAAACCAAGCTGCCCGCCGCCGACGCCCGGCCGACGGCGGACGTGCTCGTTTTCCCGAATCTCGACGCCGCGCACATTTCCCTCAAGCTTCTCCAGCACATCGCCGGAGCGCAAAACTACGGCCAGCTCATCCTCGGCCTCTCCCGCCCGGCAGCGCAAGTCCCGCGGACGGCCACCGTGGAAACCATCTTCGGCACCGCCGCCGCCATCGCGGTGGAGGCCATCAAGTTCCACCAGCTCTATCCAGACGGAGAAGTCTGAAGCCGGCCTCGCCGTAAGGAGCATTGACGTCTCGTCCATGTATGTGGAGACGAGACGTTCCCACCCCTTGTCCTAACCATTCTTCGCAGGATCCTGCCGCTTCTTCCAAGCCGGCTGCTTTTCCCGGAAGGTCGATGCCGGCAGCTCGTCGTCGAACACCGAACGCTGCCCGAT
>JBIHZT010000229.1:0-6184 GCA_044240265.1 Luteolibacter sp.
CATCGAGTGCTTCTTTGACTCCGTCCGTGTAAAACAAGACACAATCCCCGGATTTCATGGTTACTTCCTGATCGCGGGTGACCCTTTCGAAGACCGCTCCGCTATCGATTCCCAAAGCCAGGCCGGGCGAACGGAGTAGTTCGACCTTGCCAGTCTCCCGACGGAATAAAAGTGCGGGTTCGTGTCCTGCGCGGGAGAGGGTGAGTACGCCGGTCGCCGCATCCAAAATGCTGTAAGCCATGCTGATGAACATGTCTTCGCGGATGTCCGGGAACAGCTGGCGGTTGACGGCGGCCATGACAGCGGAGGGGGAATCCTCACCGGATGCGACCGACCGGAGCACGCTGCGACACATCGCCATCAACAAGCCGGCGGGAACGCCCTTGCCGGAAACGTCCGCGATGGCAATTCCGATTTTTTGATCTGCTAGATCAATGTAGTCGTAGTAGTCACCGCTGATGATCCTTGCTGGAAGATTGGTGCCGCTGATCCGGAAGCCCGCGATGACGGGATCTTGTTGCGGGAGCAGGATGCGCTGCACTTCGCGGGCGTTTTTCAATTCGCTTTCGATCGCGCGTTTCTCGTTAGCCTCACGATGAATCCGTGCGTTGCCGATGGCAAAGGAGGATTGTTCCGCAGCCGAGCGGAAAACAGCGAAGTCGTTGGGGGTGAAATTCCCGTCCGCATGACGACGGGCAACCACCAGGACGCCGAGGTCCTTGTTGGCGTGTCGTAACGGTGAGAGCAGGGCGGAGACGTCGTCGGTGTAGCGGGAGAACGCGTCTTTGAAAGAAGGGTGGTTCTTCACATCCTTAACGTGGATCGGTTCGCCGACGCTGAGGCAGTGACCGAGGATTCCCTCGTCCACTGCGACTCGGGATAGGCGCAGATGGCTTTCGAGCGCCCGCGGATCGCGCTCCGCCCGTTTGCGGATTTCGACGGGGATCCCGATGAGGGGCGGGCATTGTTCGGAAAGATAAGATGGATTGAGAAAGTCGCTCTCGGCGTTGATGAAATAAATAGCTCCACCACGGGCGCTGACAACCTTCTCAATGCCGTCAACGATGATGCGGGAGAGCAGGGAGGGGGAGGGCTCGTTTTCAATTGCCAGGCCCAAATCGTGCAAAAAGGTGAACATCCGCTGTTCCTCACCCTCGAGGTCGTTGAATTTCTTCCGGACGAGTTTCACCTTGCGGCGTTGATTCCTCAGCGCGAGAAGCAAGACGGGAACGAGCAGTGCGAAGACGACGAGTAAGATAGTGGCGGGATCTTGCATCTCGGGGGCTAGGAAGTTCAGATACGACCTCGCGCCAAGGCTAATTGTCTTTCGGCTTCTCCGTCAGCTTCTGTTTCGTTTCAAGCTCGGATTCCAGCATGGTGACGACGGTGGAAAACGAACGCAGGTTTTTCTCATTGGTATCTGCGAGCACCTGGTGGGCTTCGAGCACGTGCATCGCCCGTTGCAGCGGGCCTTGGACTCCGGGTGGGTTTGGAGGCTTCAATCTGGCCCGGACCGTGTCGATGGCATCCCGCCAAATCGCTTTTTCAGGGTCGATTTGGATCAGGAAATCAAGGCCGAGGTCTTCGAGCGAGTGTCGGTTGCGATCCCCGGCATCTGCAATTTGAAGCACCGCACCATCCTGGGCGGAAAGCCGCGAAGCCATTCCTGCGAGCGTTCCCATGAAGGTGGAATCCATGCCGCTGCAGGCTTCCAAGTCCACGACCAAGCAACTCTCGCCGGCCTCGATTCGTTCGACACCGAATGCTTTCACCGCAGGGCTGTTCAGGAAAGAGCCCTTGCCTTCACAGCGGATCCAACTGAATCCATCAAAGATTCCGATCAAAATTGGGCATTCCGTAGTCACAGGGGAAAATGCCGTCCTACGAACGGCGAATGGATCGATACGTTAAAATTATAAGGGGCGATGGTCAACCATCCATCTGAAAATTCACCTGGGATCACCGCCAGAGGTAGGATTGGCGCGTGGCGATGATCTGCTTGTCCCGCAGCAGTGTGGCCTTCCAGGTCAGGACCTTGCCGTGGGTAAAGTAGTCGTTGCCGAGCACTGCGAATTCCACGGATCCCGACGAATCGGCTGAAGAAAATGTTTTCGCCATGTGTTTCACCATGCTGGCGCTGGCCGCCTGTTGATACTGGAAAATCACCTCGACCTCGCCTTTGCCCGCTCCGGCAGGGTCCTTCCAGAACAAGGTGAAATATTGTCCGAGGCGACTCTTTCGGTCCGCCGCGGTGATGGCACCGTGCAACCGACGTTGTTTCTCCATGAGTGCCATGGGATCTTCCCCGATGGAGGTAGCCTCGCTTCTGAGATGCAATTGCCTCACTTCCAGGGTTTTGGATGATCCGCCGCAGGCGACCAGAAGCAATGCGGGGAGCAGGATGCAAAAGAGTTTCACTCCTGTTCGGCTTTCGGCGTGGATTCTGTGGGCGCTTGTGCCGGCGGGGGCCCTGTCTCCACCTTGGGCTCGAGCGGCGGCACGGGTGTCGCAAAGTCGTCGGTGGTAGGTGGGGGCGGAGCCACCGGAGTCGGATTGGCGGGTGCGTCGGGATCGATCACCGTGGGAATCGCCCCTTCCGGCGGTAATCCTGCGGGATCGATGGCGGGAAGCGGTTGGCCAGCACCTGTGCCCGGCAATGGCGGGTAAACCTGATATTCTCCGGGAGCCGTCGTGGGTGTCTGTGGCGCTGCATTCGGGTCCTCCAGCATGACCGAGGGAACGTAGCCGATTTCACCGCTATCAAGCTCCACCTTCACATAGCTGTTGCTGGTGGAAATCACCTTCATTGAGGTGCCCCGTCTGAGAAGTTTATCGGCATCCGCCTCGCCACTGGGGCGGGATTTGAAAAAGGCCGTATTGTCCATGGACGCGCGGACGAACTGGCCTGCGGCAAAGATGGCACCCAGGTTTTGGCCGGACGGGCCGCTGCCACTGCTGCCGGCGGGCAGAAGCGGATCAAAACCATCTCGGGTGATAGGGCCCGTCATGGTATCGCAGGCCACAAGACTAATGGCAGCGATGGCGGAGAAAGCCGGAGTGCACTTCATAGAGGTGGAAAAATTGCACGCTTCATGGTCGTGGTCAACGTCATTTAGACCTTCCTGCACAGGCTACTGACTCTGCCGGACGACTTGATTGTGCTCGTCCAGTAGCAGATTTTTCGAGATCAACGGTTCCGCCGACAGGGCGAAGGCCATGATCGCCACCCGCTCGCCCGCCTTGATCAAATGAGCCGCGCCGCCGTTGATCATGATATGGCCCGTGCCGGGTTTCCCGGCGAGCACGTAAGTTTCGAGTCGGTTGCCGGTGGTGATCGAAGCGACAAGCACTTTCTCTCCAGGCCACAGGTCGGCCGCAGCCATGAGGTCGGTTGGGATTTCGATGCTGCCTTCATAATCGACATCCGAGCCGGTGATCATGGCGCGATGCAGTTTGGATTTCAGGACCTCGCGTAACATGGCCGGAAGGAAATCCCAAGCCGCGCCCGGGTCAAGCGCCAAGCAAGCACGACGTTCAAGCGATGCGGAGAAAATGGCAGGATAGGCCATGGCCGCAGGGCTGTTTCATCTTGTCAGCATTCGCTTGAGGCGACAGTCTACCCCTGACTAACCACGGAAGTGGCATGGAATCCGGTGAGAATCCGGAGCTGTCGCGCAGCGGTATCCAGATACGAATCCCCAACACAGCCAATCGTTCGAAAGGAGGGTGAAGGCGGGGAGGAGGCCAAGCTGGGAGCCCGAATACTTGCCCTCCCGTAGCTCGTCACCTGTGCGCCGGTTCATTCCGTCAATCAGGGCCATGGTCCTCCGCGAAAGGGGATCGACGGGAGAAGGCAAAGCGTTTCCGCGCGGAGCCCTCTCTTCGTGCGAATGCAGAATACCGAAGAGAAAAATATGAAACATGACACCCTTGGTGCGTTCGCTATCGCGACCGCAGTCGCTTTGACACTTGGTCCCGCCACCGCCGCAGTGGTTACCTTCGAGACCGTCCCGCTTGGACCACTCGGCTATTTTAACGGCGCGGATGGAAGTGGCGGCGTCGTGCTGGAAGGGGCGACGTTCAGAAACAACTACAACAACACCTACCAATCCTGGTCCGGATTCGCCGTCTCGAACCATACGGACACCGCCACATCGGGATATTTGAACCAATACAGCGCCTACTCCGGAGCCGGCGCTGCATCGGCCAACTATGCCGTCGGCTACTACTCGACGTATGAAACGGCGACGACCAATGTCACTTTCTCCGCGCTGACCAACCTCGCCGGACTGGGCGCGCTTTTCACGAACACCACCTACGCCGCTCTTGATGTGCTCAACGGCGGCGATTTCGGGTCCAAGAAATTCGGCGGTGCTTCGGGAAATGACGCGGACTTTTTCCTCCTGACCATCCAGGGTTATGTGGGAGGAGTGCAGACCGGAACAGCCGTGAATTTCTATCTGGCGGATTTCCGGTTCGCGGACAACTCGCAGGACTACATCGTGGACGACTGGCGCTACGTCGATTTCTCCGCGCTCGGCAGCGTGGATGAGCTCCGCTTCAGCCTGACGTCCTCGGATTCCGATGTGAATGGTCCGCTCACGCCCACCTACTTCGCGATGGACAACTTCCTCGCAGTGCCAGAGCCCTCGTCTTTGCTGGTTGCGCTCTCCGGACTCGGCTTGCTGGTTCGCAGAAAGCGTTGATTCGCCATGCAAAACAGCTCAAACACGCTCCGCAGAGTGGCCGCCGTTTCATGCGGTCTGGCGCTCTGCGGCCTCTTGCCAACGGCGTTCGCGGGCTCGTTTTCCACTGCGCAAAATGATCCTGCGAATTCCTACGATGCCCCGGTTCCGGGGTTCGTCGGGCCGGATGGCATCGGGAAAGCGCGCTTGGACAGCTTCACCTTCGATGAAAACGGCGATCCGATTTACGAAAATCCTGACAATTTTGTGAATCCATTGTTTTTCGGCTGGGCGGATTCCGTCGCCAGCTACGAGCGCGCGGATTCGGACACGTCCTTCTCAAATTCCGCCCTCGCGCTCGGTCCCGTGACCGGGGACAATTTCCACGTCGTCTCACTCGGCGATCTCCCCGCCTCCGCCATCACCCCGCCCGGCACCATCACCGTGGCGTTGGCGAAGCCCGTCAAAAACCTCAGCGGCGCGGACTTCGTGGTCTTCGAAAACGGCCATATCACCCAGTCCAACCAAGGCGGCGCGGGGATTGGTGGGATTTTCGCGGAGCTGGCGAACGTCTGGGTTTCGGCGAACGGCGTGGATTTTGTCAAATTTCCAGCCAACTCGCTCACCACGGCACCCGTCGGCATGTACGGCTCGCTTGATCCTACGAACCTCCACAATCTCGCGGGCAAACACACCAACGCCTTCGGAAATTCCTGGGGCACGCCCTTCGATCTCGCTCAGGTGGGATTGGCGCAAGTCACCCACATCCGCATCGTCGATGTTCCGGGAAACGGCGATTTCCTCGATGAGTCTGACCACCCGATTTACGATGCCTGGCAGACATTCGGCTCCGGTGGCTTCGACCTCGAAGCCGTCGGTGCCATTTCCACGCTCACAACGTATGACGACTGGGCGCCGCTCGCAAATCTGGCCATGGACGCCCGCGGGCAGGCCGATGATCCGGATGGCGACGGACTGCCGAACCTGCTGGAATACGCGTTTGGCTGCGTTCCCTGGCTCAGCGACTCCGCCGACGTCACCCCGGAATTACAACTCGTCACCGCCGGAAACGGAACGTTTGGCGAACTCACGTTTCTCCGGGACGAGCGGCTGGCGGACTTGGTTTACGAGGTGCAGGTCTCATCCTCCCTCGCGGAAAACGCTTGGACGACCATCGCCCGCAGCACCGCCGGAGGCATCACCCAGCCGACGAACGGCCATCTGCCGCTCGTTTCCGAATCCACCGCATCCGCCATCGCCAGCGTAGGAGTCATCCGTCGGGTGACCGTGCGGGATGAAATTTCTGTCGGTGCTTCGAGTTCGCGTTTTTTGCGCGTGAAAGTCACCGGGGATTCCGCTTCCCTTGTCGAGCCATGAGTGCCGCCAGCGAAAAACGGATCCTCCCCCAGCCGGGGTTCACGCTGGTGGAGGTCCTTGTTGTCGTCGCCGTCATCCTCGTAATGGGCCTGCTCTCCTTTTCCGGTAGCAGACGCCTGATC
>JBIHZT010000231.1:0-6175 GCA_044240265.1 Luteolibacter sp.
CACCCTGCCGTGTCGGTCGATGTGGACTGAGCCGATGGCGTCTTCTCCGGCGATGAAATCCGGGATCAAATCGGGCTCCAACAGCATCAGTGCGGTGGACCAGATTTCCGCTAGCGTGGCCGTGGGCGCGGTGACCCAGATCCGTTTGCACGGACTTTGCGGCATGGCATCGTCCCCGCCGGGATGGACGATGTGGCTGCCCTGGATGCCGGTGCCGGAAGCGCTGAGGGACTGGTTGAAAAGGGAAACGCGCAGCGACTCGCAGTCGCCGGTGAGCTCGACCGGCCAGACGTCCGGGCCGAAGGCGAGCAGCGAGCTCGCGCCGGCGGTTAGGAGCCCGCCTTCCGCGCCCCAGTCGGTGAGGATCTGTCGCAGCTGGTCGAGTGCGAAACCCTTGCCAATGCCGCCGAGGTCGATCTCGCGGCCGGGCTCGTCACAGGTCACGGCGGGGATGTCGGGGTGGATGGTGAGCCGGCCGAGGACGGGCGGCGTTTCCCCGGTCCCCCCTGACTTCAGGAATCCGATGCGGCGGCCGAGCGTGATGTCGAACAAGCCGCCGGTGCGGGTGTAGGCGTCGAGCGCGGCTAACAGGCACTGGTGGGTTGACTCGCCGAGGTAAAGGGTTTCCCCGGCCGGCAGTTGGTTGATGCGTGAGACGTCGCTGTCGTCGATGAAGCGGCTGAGGCGGCTTTCGAGGAAATCGAGTTGGTCGAAGCATTCCCGGGCCATGCTGGCGGCGACGGATGCGTCATGCACTTGGAGGCGCAGGTGGAAGGTGGTGTTCATCGCCTCGTGGGTGAACGAGCGGGCTGACGGGAGCGGGGTCATTTTCCGTTTTTCATCCATGAGTTCCAGATGTCGTTTCTGATAAACAAGGTGACCGGCACTCCGGCGCGCAGCCCGCGTGGCAGCGGGGTGTGGGTTGGCTGGAGCAGGAGGGCGGTGGCGTCCGCTGTCTCCGGCATGGCGAGGACGACGGGCAGGGGAGTTAGATCGGCGGAGGGTTGCGGCCAGTAGCCGGTTTTCCCGAAGGATCGCAGATACCAGGGCAGCGGCCAGTAACCGGCTCCGACGACGGCGACGGGTTCCAGGGTGCCGCCGGGCGCGATCTGTTGGAGTTGCTTGAGCCAGGGTTCCAGAGTTTCAATATCAGGCCGTGTTGGGACGTAGGCGAATGGGTTGCGCTCATCGGAAGCGAAGCGTCCGGTGGCCCGCCTTGCTTGGTGTAGCTGACTGGCAAGCGCGGTGACGACGAGCATGCAGAGAGCGGTTTGCTGCCACAGGCGGCGACCCGTGAATCCCGAAATGCCGAAGCCGGCGAGCACGCAGACATGTGCCCACGGCAGGCAGGCGAGCCACGGCGTCTTGTAGGCGAACATGCTGTAAATCAGGAAATGCCCGACTGCGGACCAGGCGAGGAAACGGACCACTGTCCGCCGGATGTTAGCAGCTAAACCCAGCAGCGCGAGAAGCATCACCGGCGTGCCGAACCACCAGACTCCGCCGGATTTGAAGGGCAACGCGAGCAGTTCAAAATAATAACCGAAGGATTTGTCGTGTCCGGCTACGGTTTCATAGACGAAGAACGTGCGGACCGCGTCGATGGCGCCGCGTGGATGGCGGAAGGCGTCGGTGTATAAAAATCCTGCGACCGCGGCGGCGGCGAGTATCGAGATGACGCCGGGAATGCAATACTCCTTCCAAGCGGAAACCCACCACGTGCGGTCCATTTGTTTACGGTTTTCCAAGGCGATCATGACCGCCGCACCGGACCATGCGATGATGCTGATGGCGAAGCTTTCCTTGGTGGCGAACATCAGGCCGATCCACAGTCCCGTCAATCCGAAGCGCGGCGCGCTTGTTAGCGAACCCATCGCGAGCATGCCGAAGAGCACGAGCAGCGATTCATGGATATACATCCGGCTGTAGTAAACGAGCAGCGGCGAGGTCGCGAGCAGCGTGGCGGCGAGCAACATCGGGCCGTCGCCGAAGCGCCTGCGCCAGAGCAGCGGGACCAGAAGCAGCAGGGTGCCGGCGGCGGCGGTGAGGAGGCGCGGCGTGGTTTTGGTCATGTCCTGCCAGCGATTCTCCCCGGCCAGCCGGCTGAGCGGGACAGTGAAGGCACTGAGCGTGGGACCGTGGTAGTGGAGCGGATCGAAGCGGTAGTCGCCGGATTCCATGCGCGAGGACGCGAGGCGCGCGCCGGTGGCCTCATCGGCGTGGAACGGACGCGTGGAAAGTCGATCAAAGCGCAGGCAGGCCCCGGCTCCGAGCACGGCGATCCAACAGGCGATGATGAGCGTTTTTCCAGTCAAACGGTGGAATACGACGAAATAAACGAAGGCCCGACAAGGGGAATTCCGACAGCAAAGTGTTCCTGAGCAGAGTGCGGTCCACTCGCCTGGTGACGAGGTGAGCGGCATCCAAGTCGGGAATCTCGATATGCCAGTTACCGGCGATGGTCCTGCAGATGAGAGGACCGGTGGCCGTGACGGGAAAACTCATGCTCCCCGTTCCGCGAGCGCGGTGGCGGCGATGTGGGCGGTGGTCCAGGCGGCTTGAAAATTGAAGCCGCCGGTGATGCCGTCGATGTCGATGCACTCGCCGACGAAATAAAGCCCCGGGGTGACGCGGCTTTCCATGGTGCGGAAATCGATGGAGCGCCGGCCGATGCCGCCGGCGGTGACGAACTCGTCTTTGTTCGTCGTCTTGCCGGCGGCCTCGAAGCGGGCGGATTTCAAAGCGTTCGCTAGATCGGTGGTGGCGGATTTGGAGAGGTGGCTCCAGGTCGTTTCGTCGGGGATGGCGCAGCTGGTGACGATGCGTTCCCACAGGCGGCGCGGGATGGGGGCGATGGGCGTGTTGCGGATGAGTTTGGCGCTCTGGGTGCGGCGGATTTCGGCGAAGCGCTCGCGCAGCGCGGCCATGTCGAGCTCGGGCAGCCAGTCGATGAGGAAGGGGAAATGGTGGTTGGTCTCGGCGAGCGCTCGGGCTTCCCAGGCGGATAGACGCAGGACGGCGGGTCCGCTGAAACCGCGGTGGGTGATGAGCAGCGGCCCTGACTGCGCGGTGCCTTGGCCGTCCCGGCGGATGGCGACCTTGGAATGGGCGAGGCCGGCGAGCTCGCTGATGCGGGGATCGGTGACGTTGAAGGCGAAGAGCGAGGGGACGAGCGGCTCGATGGGTTGCTCAAGTTTTTTCAACTGGGTGAGCAACGGACTGGCCTTGAGCGAGCCGGTGGCAAAACAAACGGCGCGGGCGAGGACCGGCGTTTCCTGGTTTTCGAATTGGAGCGAGAAGCCGCCGTTATCGAGACGCATGACGCCTATCAGCGATTGGTTTTTCAACAGCGGGATGCCGCTTTTGCTGGCGGAGTCGAGGAAGCAGTCGATGACGGTTTCCGAGCTATCAGTCACCGGAAACATGCGGCCGTCCGGCTCGGTCTTGAGAGTCACACCGTGGCGGGCGAACCAGTCCACGGTATCGGACGGCTGCCAGCGGTGGAAGGCGGCGAGCAGCTCGCGGGAGCCGCGCGGATAGTTTTTCGAAAGCTCGCGGGGATCGAAGCAGGCGTGGGTGACATTGCAGCGGCCACCGCCGGAGATCCTAACTTTCTGGAGGAAGTGGGAGCCTTTTTCAAAGATCGCGACGCGGCGGTCCGGCGACAGTTCGGCGTATTGAAGCGCGGTGAAGAAGCCGGAAGCGCCGCCGCCGATGACGGCGAGATCGAGGATGGGCGGGAGCGGATTCAGAGGCGGTTGAGCAATTCGGTTTTCTTGGCGGCGAATTCTTCGGGCGTGAGGATGCCGGCGTCGCGGAGCTGGCCGAGTTTTTCCAACAGCGCGACGAGATCGCTCGGGGGCTGCTGCTGCGGGTTGAAGGCGGGCGCTGGCTGATAGACCGGAGTCTGCGGCGCGGCGAAGTTGGTGGGATTTCCCTGTTGGAGTCCGGGACCGGAGACGAGCGGCAGACTGAGGGTGGAGACGGTGCCGTATTGGCTGGAGAAGGTGAGCGAGCTTCCCCCGCCCTGCTGCTGGCTGACGGCGCTGATGCGGTGGTCGAGCGTGTCGAAGACGGTGACTTGGCCATCGCGCTGGACGACGAGGCGGCGGGCCTGCGGGAAGAAGGCGTAGCGGATGTTGTTCTGCGAGCCGCTGCTGGACGGACTGCCGAGGTCGCCGGGCCACCAGTTGTTTCCGCCGGCGGCACCTTGGGGGAGAGGTTGGAAAACCTGGTTGTTTGCGAGGAGGTTGGAGAGCTCGGCGCAGAGATTGTTGACGGTGTTTTTCAGGCCGTAGTTGAACATGTCGCTGACCATGGTCATGCCGCCGCGCATCCACTGGCCGCTGCCGAGCTCGGGGCAGCTGAACTGCGCCATGGTGCCGCCGCCGTTGTTGACGGCGACGAGCATGCGCACGGCGGAGTCGTGGCTGAGGTTGTAGCGGGCGGCGATGTCGTTGATGAGATTCTGTCCCTGGGGAGTGAGCTGTTGCATGATGATGGGGATGTTGGGGGCGGAAGCCATCGCACACGGGAACCGGCGAAACAATCTATTTCCCGCCCTAACGCTGTGGCACACGGCGGAGTTTGGAAATGTCGTGCCCGGAGTTTTCCAATTTTTTCACCAGCTCGGCATAATGCTCCGGGGAAATCGTCTTGGTCCGCGCCATGATCCAGACGTATTTACGGTCCGGCACGCCGATGATGGTGGTCTGGTAATCCGGCGAGAGCTCGGTGATGAGAAACGCCGCCTTGAAGGGCCAGACGAACTGCATTCGCCACTCCGCGTTGGTTTCACGGTTATAGACGAAGCCGCGCGGGTTGTAGGTTTTCAGCGGGCCGTCGAGGCTGCCTTTGTTGAACTTGAAGGTGGTGGCGATGGTGCCGTCCGGATCAAGTTGGTAACTCTCGACGGCGTTATAGGCCTGCGTCTCGATGAAGGTCGGAATGTGGGCGATGACATACCAGTCGCCCATGAATTTCTTCAAATCGACGTGGCGATCGATGGCGCGCAGGGGTGGCGTTTTGACCGTGGCCTTGCAACCGGACAATCCGAACATCAAGGCCAGCGGGACGGCGACCGGAGCGAAATGGGAAATTTTCATGGGAAGAATAGTCGGCGAGGCGAGGGATCGCACAAGTGGGGAATTTCCCGTGGAGCGATTCAGTCCCCGCGCTCTTTCTCCAGGCGGGCGATCAGGCGCTGACGCTTGAACTCGTATTCCTGCAAACTATTCTGATAGGCGTTCGCCTTGGCGGTGCCGGTCACCATGTTGAAAATCGCGGCACCGATGAACACCAAGCCGAACAAAGGGAAAAACGATGGTGCGCCCATCGACGTCGCCATGCTCATCCAGAACACACCGAATACAATCATGATGATTCCGGTAGACATCGATCCCACGGACGAGGGCTCCGAGACGTGGCCGTTTTTGCCGCGCACCAGCAGGCTGGTCCGCTGGTTGTCCCACTCGCGGTCGAGGCGCTCCAGATCGTTCTGGAGCTCGATTATTTTCAGGTTGCCCGCGAGTTGGTCGGTGGTGCGCTCGATTTTGTCGAGCTGCCGGGTGTGGGTGACGGTGGCGTCATGGACGATCTCAAGCCGGGCATTGCAGTAGTTGCAAGTGACGAAGCGGATGGTCTCGTCGATCTGAAGATCGGCCCCGCAGCCCTGGCAGCAGACTTTCGTGACTTTCATGTCCGGCGGCTAGATTTTCCTGGCATAGACGAGTCCGCTGCGTGACGGAGTGTAAACCTGCATCACGCCGTCGGGGATGACCGGATAGTCGAAGGCATGATCGACGCGGCCGTGGCCGCCGGTGTCCACTTGGTCGGTGTCGAGGATGAGCTCGCGGGTTTCCAGGCCGGGAACGTGGATCGGATAGCCGAAGACGGAGTTCGCGGTGGAGAAGTTGAAGACGAAGATCAGGTTCGCCCGCTCCGCGACGATGATTTTTTGTTCGTGGTCGATGTAGAGGTTCTGCGCCGGCGGGGCGGTGAGCAGGTTGGTGTTCTTCGCTAGCTCCATGAGCTGTCTGTCGAACTCCGCAAGCCAGCCGTATTTCAAATCCGGATTGTCCACCAGCGACCATTGGCGGCGGCAGTAGTGATAGGACCAGCCGTTGCCCTCGCGCGGGAAGTCGAGCCACTCGGGATGACCGAATTCGTTGCCCAT
>JBIHZT010000232.1:0-6173 GCA_044240265.1 Luteolibacter sp.
GAGGAAGATCCAGCTGGAAAGCTTGGGCAAATTCAGGGAAGAATCCATAAGTAATCGATCGGGGCCCCTTCGTGAATAACAAACCCGGAGCGCTGCACATCAACGCCGGGAGGCAACCCTCGAAGGCTTGTCGAGCCTCCGCCGCGCCCAAGAATTTTCGCCTGCCTGAAGATGCAATGATTGCACGGCGATCCCATCGCCAGCCCAGGGACTTGCCATGCGGAGTCCCGTCCGTCGGCGTGGGACGACCATCACGCGACACACGCAATATTTGCACCACCAGCGCCATCTTCAGGGATTGACCCGGAAAATCCCCTTGCTCCCTTCGGATACCGGAGTGCCCGGAAAGAGCACCCGGCCACCTCACCCTTATGAACCAAGACATCCCGGACCTAACCGCCTCCATCGAACCTCTGCGGGAATCATTGATCAACCACCGAGTCTACAGCCTCATGGAAAACCTCCCCGCGCTGCGGCTCTTCATGGAGCACCATGTTTACGCGGTGTGGGATTTCATGTCGTTGCTCAAGGCCCTGCAACGCGGCCTGACCTGCGTGGAAGTCCCATGGCTACCCTCGCCTGCCCCCAAGCTCGCCCGCCTGGTCAATGAGATCGTCCTCGGGGAGGAAAGCGACATCACCCGGAACGGCGAGGCGATCTGCCACTTCGACCTCTACCTGCGGGCCATGCGCGAAGCTGGCGCGGACACCGGACCCATCGAACAATTCATCGCCTGCCTCAGGGCCGGTCATGATCTGGAGACGGCGCTGGCCCGCGCCTCGGCACCGGATCATGTCGCAGCATTCGTTCGCGGGACCTTCTCCATCATCGCTGGCGGCAATCTCCATGAGATCGCGGCAGCTTTCACCTATGGTCGCGAGGATTTGATTCCCAGCCTGTTCTCGGGCATCGTCGAACAGGTGGATGAGGCCTCCAACGGCTGCCTGCACACCTTCCGCTACTACCTGCAACGCCACATCGAACTGGATGGCGACAAGCACGGCGCCCTGGGCCGCGAAATGGTGGACCTGCTCTGCGAAGGACAGGAGCAACGTAGTATGGAAGCACTCTCAGCCGCAACGGACGCCCTGATGGCCCGCATCGCACTTTGGGAAGGGATCGCGAAAAAAATCGACTCCACCGCCATGGCAGCCCTGCTCCGATGACAAGATCACCGGGAGCAGCGGATCCCGTCATAAAAATCCCACCGCTTTCACAAAGGAAAGCGGTGGGATTCAACTTGGCGAGGTGTCCCTGAAACCGACGAGGCCATGAATACCACATCGGACTTCAATCCCCGGAACACCATCGGCCAACACCCAAGGACCGGAATAACACAACCGGCCCGGGATTTAGTTAGCGCCTATCCCCCCCAACCCCAATCAATTCCCCTTTCCGCAAATGCAAATAGTGCATTTATATATTCGAGGCGCCTTTTACCCGTTCAATTGACGTGCCTGTGGGAGACGGCATTCCCGCAAGCGCCATCCTGCCTCAATCGCAGTTCCGTCGTCTCATGGCAATACGGGCAGCAGAATCGCCCCTTGGTAAGAATCGTCGCCACGACCGGCAAGCGGTAGCTTCCAAGAACTCTCCGCGCCCTGGTGTGTTTCGAGCAATTACGGCGGGACATCAGCTGCGTCTGGCAAAGCGGGCACCTGGCGCTGGTGGCTGCAAGCCACTGGACGATCGACAACACGACTCCCGCCCCGAGAAGCCCGGCCCCGACTTTTGCAATGTAGTAGTCGTAAGTGAATGTTGAAAAAACCAGCAGAGCCACTCCGGTGATACCCGCCAGCCCCTTCGTGAGGATCAGGACGGCGGAGAAACGGAAATAGAAGATGGTGCGGGCGCTGCCGAGGTGGTGCATGACTAGCTGAATGGTGAATCAAATGACAATGATCCAGGAAACCCCCGTCACCCCCGGGGTAACGGCCACGCCCCTCAGCCGACAACCGGCCGCGGCTTACTCCAAATGAGCGCCGGAGGGATGTTCACGGCGCCAGGCCCGACCCGACAACCGAAACCCGCCCGAAAAAATGCAAGTATTACACCTAACTCCAGATCTTTTCAGCGCAAAACACGGCAATCCTCCCGGAACGGAATCCGATGGAAAAACGATGCGACTGCAGCCGACCGGCGAGGACGTCTACATGATGATGAAAATCCGCCTGATCAACGCCCCGCCGGCACCGAATTAGATGCAAATATTGCACCAATGGACTAACGAAGTTGCCACAGGAGCACGCCACGGATAAACCAATTTTGTGAAAGCGAATGTCCGGATAGTATGTCTTCTTTCCGTCTCCGCATCCTTGGCGACCGCTCATACCGGGCCACAAGGCTTACCGTGTTCGGGAAACCATCAGGATAGGTTTTCCGACAGCCTGACTTTCATCAACCCGGTGGTCGGAGGGGATCTGTTTTACCATAACGGCTTCCGAACTGGCAGCACCGACATTGCCAATTCCGAGGCCGGCTGGATGTGGACCGGACAGGGGGCGTCCTACCGGGAACCGGGCGCTCCCGTGGCATTCCGCACCGACACAAATCCGGCGGCAGGCAGCATCGCCTCTCTCAACGACGTGCTGGAAACCGGTCTTTTCATCAACCTCGACACCACCCCGGAAACCTTCGACGCCCGCAGCGTCAATGACGCGCTGGCGGCCGGAGCCGACAAGCCCGAAGGGTGGAACATGTGGCGGAAGGACTTCAACGTCACCACTCATACGCCCGCGCCCGCCAACGGCGGCGCATCGGTCCACCTCTTCGACACCCGCGACCTTGAGGGAAAAACCGGCAGCGGCATCTCCACCATCGGCTGGGACTTCGCCACCATTCCTCTGGGCTCCACCTTGAAATACGTCTTCGCCTCCCCGTTTACCTGCGAGATGGCTCTCAACGTCGCGCGGAACTGGTTCTCCGTGCGCGATCTCGACGCCACCACCGACACGGGCACCGGCCTCGCGTCCTCCGATCTGAACCTGCAAATCTGGCAACTCGACGAGCAGGATCACTTCACCAACCTAATCGGCGGTTCGATAAGCCTCTACAATCACACCGAGTTCCTGCGCCACGACTCCATCAAAGCCGGCCGTTAGGACCTCAAGCCCGGATCCGCCGGCGTGATCCCCAAACAGAACATGACGACACTCCCAGGTGATTTGCCCGCCCTGTGACGGAGGCGTTCCGGTTGCCCCGAAAAACGCAGTGAGAAACTCAGACACTTACGACCGCGCAGCGTGCCGCGCGGCGACGCAGCAGCATGAAGCCACCGAGCAGCGCGGGCACGCCGCCCAGCAGGTACTCGGACGGCTCCGGCACCGCGGCGATGGCCGACGTCTGGCCGGCGAAGATGGGCTCGTTGGCGGTGGTGTTGAAAGCCGCGCCCAGCAAGGTGATCTCAGTGCTGTTCGCGTTCGTCGCGTAATTCACCCAGCCGTAGTTGTAGTTGCCGCCGCCGAGATCATACCTCAAGCCGGCGTAGGTGGAAGTGGAGTTGTTCACGGGGGTCAGATCGATGTAACCTGAATAACCCAGTCCCCCGTCAACCACCGCGCTCGCACTGATGAAGCCGGTGCTCAGCGACAGCGCCGTTCCTTGCCAGCTGCCGATATAACCTTGGTTGTATTCGGGGCCGTCGCCGTAGTCCAAATACAATGCCGAGCTCAAATAGAGAGGCTCGCTACCGTAATGCTGGCCGGTTGCCACGGACCACCCGCCACCGGGACTCCAATTCATCTTCACCGAACCGCCATTAGAGACCGTGGTCGGCGTCGAATACATGACGATTTCCGCAGAGGACTGCGCAGCGAGACTGAGGACGGCCGCTAGGGCGGAAGCGATTGTTCTGATTTTCATGTTTTTCATATAATGGTTGGTCATGCCAGTCCTGAGGACCCCAAGCCTCGTTGAGAGATCTACAGACGATCGGCAACTGACGTGTTCCCTTCTGACCTCATAAGCCACCGGCGCAAGAATATTGGGACGAAACGGGCGGAAAATGGGACGAAACGGACGCGTCTTTCCAACCGCTGCCCACCCTTGCCGGGACGAATGGGATGAGCCGCCTCAAAGCCCCATCAGCTTGCGGACGCGGACGCTGATGCTCCGGCCGACTTTCATTGGCACGGCGCTTCCTGCGAGATACAGATAACTCTCGTCGCGGTTCCGCGACTCCAGATGATGAATGAAGGAGGAACGCAGCAGCAGGGAGCGCCCAGGCCGGATGAATCCCCTGCCCTCCAGCTCCGTGACCCATTCATGCATCGGCCGGCGCACATGGAAATTGCCACCTCCTAGCAGATGAACCCGACTGTAGTTCCCATCCGCCTCCACCGCGGTGATCTCGTGCAGGGGAATGGCGGAGTCCTTTCCCGGATCTTCCAGCGTCACGGTTTCCGCCACGGCGGCGGCACTCACGGTCTGCCGGAGGCGGTCGAGGGTTTTCAAGAGCCGCTCCCGCTTGATCGGCTTGAGCAGGTAGTCCACGGCATTCTCCTCGAACGCCCGGATCGCGTGCTCCTGATAGGCGGTGACGAATACCACGCGGGTCCCCGGCGGGACATGCGGCAGCAGGTCGAAACCACTCTCCGGCGGCATCGCCACATCCAGGAAAATCACGTCCGGCGGATTCACCACGAGCAGCGCGACCGCTTCCGCTAGATCGGCCGCCTCGCCGGCAAGCGTGACCGCGGGCTGCTCGCGCAGCAGCGCGCCCAGCCGCTGACGGGCCAGCCGCTCGTCATCCACCAATATCACCCGGAGCGAAGTCATGCGACGGCGTGGCGGGCGGACCTGAAATCATCCAAAGGACGGAGCGGCAGTGACACCCGCAGGACCACGCTGGCGGACTTCAGCACGGGCTCGACCGTCGCCAGACTCCCGTAGAGCAGCTCAAGTCGGCGGCGGAGATTCGAGAGGCCGATGCCAGTGGAGGTCCCGGGCGCCGCCAGCATCCATTGGCCGGAGTTTTCCACCTCGAGCACCAGCTGGCCGACATCCAGCCAGGCGCGGAGATCCACCCGAAGTGGTCGCGGGCTGGTGTGCATGCCGTATTTCACGGCATTCTCCAGCAGCGGCTGCACCAGCGCGTAGGGCACCGGGTGTCGCCGCACCGCGGCATCGGCCGCCAGCGTATACTCGAAGCGCCCCTCAAAGCGGATCTTCTCCACCTGCAGGTAGCTTTCCAGCGCGTCGAATTCCTCGCCCAGCGGATGCATATTGCCATCCTGCGACAGGGAAAACCGCAGGAAGTCCGCCAGCATCTGGGTGATCTCGATCACCCGCTGCGGCCGCTCCGCCTCCGCGATGATGGAATTGAGCGCGTTGAACAGGAAGTGGGGATTCACCTGCGCGCGCAGCAGCCGCAGCTCACTCTCGCGCGTTTCGGCTTCCAGCAGCACCAACCGCAGCCGGGCATGGCTGGTCTCGATGAAATAATTGATACCCAAGTAGAGCGAAATCCAGAAGGCGTAGGTGACCGTCCGGAAGACAATGCCGGATTCCAGAAAAAGCTGACGGGTCTCGGACGGAATGCCGTCGGCGGGCAGATGGGATAATCCAATCGAGATCACCTCCGAGTCCACCGCCCCCAGCGCCGCGGCGGTGACGAGCAGCACGGGGATCCACGAGAAAACCGAGAGCGTATAACGCCTCCGGCCCCACCGCAGCACCGGCCGCACCAGGAATGAAGTGATCCCAAAGCCGAAGACCGCGCGAAACGCGACGATCGGCAAAAACACCTGGGACTGCGAGCGCAGGAAAACGGCCGCCAAGACGGGGATGAAACACCAGCCGAAAGCCTGAAAAATCCAGAACAACCGCCTCTTGTTCGCAAGGTCAAACCAATGTGGGTCGAGAAAGGGCATCCGCTGTGGTGGCTTGATTCCGGCACCCGGGAGAAGCGGCGAAACACTTTTTCGCCCTCGGAAATCTTTACTTGAACCTGTCCGGCGAAAAGCGAATCCGGCGATGGAAAACGCAGATCCTGCATTCTTTTTTGTTCCGACGAATTGAAAACGGATGATCTTCAAGCAGTCTCCAGCTGCGGCGGTCTGGCAGCCGCATCAATTTCCATGTTGCCTAAATGCAATCTAGCGCACGTGACAATGGTGGCGCCTGTTTCTAGATTCAACGGGATGTTCGCTTCTACCCTGCGGCTGATCGCCGCC
>JBIHZT010000233.1:0-6165 GCA_044240265.1 Luteolibacter sp.
CATCGACAAGTGGTACATCGAGGACCGCCTCAAGCTCCCCTATGGAAAAGTCAACAAGCCCTACCACGACGACCAGGGCGAGGGCTACGACGTCTATAAAGTCGGCGACACCCGCGGCTGCGGCGGCATCTCCGTCTGGGCGGACGGCCAGCTCCACAATTCCGACACCTTCATCGCCCACCGCGTGATCGAAAACACGCCGGAGCGTGTCGCCTTCGAGCTCGACTCCGCCAGCGACCTGAATGGAAAAATTCTCCGCGAAACCAAGCGCATCACCCTGATCATGGGCCAACGCCTTTTCCAAAGCGACTCGCGCTTCACCCTCGACGGCAAGCCCGCCGCGAACCTGGAAGTCGCCATCGGCCTCGCCCCGCAAGTCAAAGGCACCGAAGCCATCTTCTCGCCCAAGACCGGCGCGATGATGCTGTGGGAAAAATTCGATGGCTACGGCCTCGGCACCGGCGTGGTCATCGACCCGAAGCGCGTGGTGAAAATGATCTCCCACGCCGACGCCGCAGGTCACACGCAAGCGCTCTGCCTCACCCGCACTGATGCCGACGGCGGAATCCGTTGGTTTTCCGGCTTCGGCTGGGAAGGCCAGGGAGACATCACCACCGCGGAAAAGTGGACGGCGTATTTGAAAGGCTTCGCGGCGAAATTCATCAAGAAATCTTACTCGGCAGATGCGTCGTTCAAGGTTCACACGCTCGATGTGCCCGCCGCACATTGAGCGACTTGCCTTCCGACCTCGCGCGGCGAAGGATCGTTTTCTGTATTGCTCTGATTCGTTTCGTGTAATACAGGTACGCCATGCAAACACTGGTTCTGCGCATCCCCGACGACTTGGCCAGGGAACTGGATGCCGAGGCGAAAAAGACTCATCTGACCAAATCGGAAGTCGCCCGCAGGCGGCTCATCGCGGCAGGTTCGCAAAGTCACGATGCCACCTCCGGCTTTGATCTGATCGCGGATTTGGTCGGCACCATTGAGGGCGGGCCTGCCGATATGAGCGCGCGGAAAAAGGATTACCTGAAATCGACAAGTTATGGGAAAACCCGTCATCGTTGATGCCTCGTTTCTCGTCGCCCTCTGGCGGAAGAACGATCAAAACCACCCATGGGCCATCCAACAGGCGCAGCTTCATCCCCCGCCGTGGATCACTTGTGAGTCGGTCCTATCCGAGGCGGATCACCTCCTCGCCCCCGACGGCTGCGCCACCCTCCGCCTTGCCTGCCGCCGCGGAGCCCTCCGGATTAACCCGCTCCATGAGGATGCCTTCATCCCGGTTCTCGATCTCCTGGACAAATACGCCGATATCCCGATGAGCATCGCCGACGCTTGTTTGGTCCGTCTCACGGAAATCCTGCCCGATCCGCTTCTTCTCACCACCGACTCCGACTTCAAAATCTACCGCCGCCTCGGCAGGCGCGTCATCCCCACGCGAATGCCCTGAAACTGGATGAACTGAGCAATGGGATCGCCGTGCTTGAAGTAGATCAAATGAATTTGGTTGCTGAAAGGCAGTCGCTGGAAAATGAGCTTGGGAATATTGGCTGGATTATATGCATGTTCACGAGGAAACGCGGGGACTTGGAACGCCGGAGAAATGTGATTGATAGTCGCATTGGGGAGGTGGAACGCACCTTGAAAAGCCAACATCAACGATCAGAGGTGTTGGAACTCCAAGGGGCCAAACTCCAGGCGGAAATCGCAGTGCTGGAGCCAGAATTGCTCTCATTTTTTACGGCAAGACAAGAAAGCGAGCTGACGCGAAATCAGTTAGCCACCGACCTCCATCAGTTGATCGAGAGGCAAAACCTCGCAAGGACCGAATCGGAAGATGCTGGTGGAAAACTGAAACAGATGCTCAGGGAGCAGGAGGAGTTGATGTCTTTTGGTGAGCTGCCAAACGAATCAGCAATCGCGTCTTTAGGCGCAGAGTTGATCGTGGTCCGCGCGAAGATGGCCAAAATCACCCAGGATCTATCACAAAAATTGGTGCTCGGCATGACGCTCGATGGATTTATTGGACTGACAATGACCCAAGCTCTTCACTTCGATCATATCGTCGTGGACGAAGCTGGGTATGCGCCGCTCGCAAAGGTCTTGCCGCTCATGATTCAAGGTTGTCCGATCTCATTGCTCGGAGACCATCGACAGCTTCCACCGATTTATGAGGGTGAGAACGATAAGGGTAAGAACGATATTCTGTCGGAGTGCTATTGGGGCGTTTCAGCACTTTATCTGGAAGAGGCGTTTCAGTCCGGAACCGGTGATGATCCGCAGGAGATGGTCATTCTTGCGCAAAAAGATCCGAGATTCCAGAAGATGCACCGGAATCAACTGACCATGTCGTATCGTTTTGGCCCTGAACTTGCGGAGTTGTTGGACCGGCATTTTTATAAAATAGGTCTGCGGAGTCACGGGTCGACAGGAACAGACATCCGCTCAAGAGATTGTCCTCCTTTAATTCCATCCATCCCACCACTCCCCGTGAAATGGCAGAATCAAGCAGAGGCAAAGCGTGTGATGAAAGCGGTGACGAGCTGGGTGGAATGGAAACCAGATTCCGACAAAGGAACGCTTGCTATCCTCACCCCCTACACGAACCAAGTTCGGCTAATCCGGGATTCTCTGAAGGACCTGGGGAAATCAACCGCGGCCAAGACCTGGCAGGCCCGGGAGTGGGAAGACTTCGGGAAGATTGAGGTGATGACAGTTCATGGATCACAAGGTCGGGAATGGGACACGGTTTTCTTCAGCGCCTCCGACACGGGGCGTCTCGCAGGGAACGGCCCATTCTTGGCGGACACGTCATGCCACAAGGGCAAACTCGTCGTAAACACCGCCATCAGTCGCTCGAAAAAATACCTGCGATTCTTCTTTGATCGTCAATTTTGGAAAGGTCGGGAGGTGCCGAGTCTATTGACGGAAGTTGCTCAATGGAATTGACGAGTCCCAAACTACGATCAACGGGGCGAAAGACCGGGGAGACATCGAGTTACTGGAACTCATCGCAAAAGATCCGCAGGCGTTTATCCGGCAACAGGGCTGGGCCAGCGTTTCCCTCGACCCGGAGCACGGACTGATGGAACTGCGGTCACTCTACGAGCACCTCCAGGCGAGGATTTTGGAGTTGATCGAGAACCTGGACGACGTCCGGGCGAGCGCGGATCACGAGGTGTTCGAGGCTGCGAAGGAGGATGAGTCGGTGATCGGGCGGATCGTGGCGGCGCAGCGGGAGGAGGTGGAGCGGGAGATCGCTGGATTGAAAGCGGAAGCGGAGCGGGTGGCGGCGGAAGCGCGCGAACTTGCGGGTGAGGTGCCGTTTTAAATTGTGGTCGAGGAATTCAGTCCGGTCGGGGTTGGAATCGAAGACGGACTGAAGTCCTGGACTACGTTTGAAGAAGAAGAGTTGGTGAGGTGCGCCTGCGGTCACCACCCCCAGTCTTGACAGCCCCCCCTGCGGAAAGCAGATTTCCGCCCGTTTCTTCCGCTGTCGTGGACAAATCCCTGGTTTTTCAGGCTTTCCAGGGCAATCCCGGAGCGACTCGTCCGCTTATTTTCCCGATTCATCGCCTTGCGCGGTGACCCGGCATGCCTAATTTCGATTTCCTCAATGACCTCAATGCCCACATCGCAGACATCCCCATTTGGTTGGCCTGAACCCCAAGGCCTTTGGCATCCATCGCGTGAAAAAGATGCCTGCGGCGTCGGATTCATCGCCCATTTGAAAGGGAAACGGTCGCATGACATCATCGTGAAAACGCTCACGATGAACAACCAGATGGACCACCGCGGTGCGAGCGGCTCGGATCCGGCGACTGGCGACGGCGCGGGGATTTTCACCCAGATGCCGGACAAGTTCCTGCGTCGGGAAATGGCGAAAAAGGGCGTCGAGCTGCCGCCGGAAGGCGATTATGGCTCAGGCTGCGTGTTTTTCTCGCCCGAGGCCTCGGTCCGCGAGGTGGCGATGCAGGTGTTCGAACTGGTCGTCCGCGAGGAAGGACAGAAATTTCTCGGCTGGCGCACAGTGCCGGTGAAGAGCGAGCTTCTCGGCAAAACCTCCGGTCGCTACGAGCCGGTCATCAAGCAGATTTTCATCGGAAAAAGCGCCGACATCACCGATCCAATGGTTTTCGAGCGCAAGCTCTACGTCATCCGCAAGCGGGTGGGCGCATGGATCCGCAATAACGAGGTGCCCAATCAGTTCCGCGACGTGCACGGCACCAAGGGCAACTCCTTCCCCGGCGCGGACTATCACTACGTCACCGGCCTCTCGGCGCGCACGATGGTTTACAAGGGCATGCTCACGCCTTGTCAGCTTTCCACCTATTTCCCGGATCTCCTGGACCCGGATTACGAGTCGGCGCTGGCGCTGATGCACACCCGTTTCTCGACCAACACCTTCCCGAGCTGGTCGCGCGCTCATCCTAACCGCTTCATCGCCCACAACGGCGAGATCAACACGGTCATGGGCAACGCGAACTTCATGAAGGCCCGTCAGGCGCTTTGCCAGTCGGACCTGTTCGGCACGGAAATCGAAAATATTTTCCCGGTCATCAACGAGGACGGCTCGGACTCCGCGCGCTTCGACAACGCCCTCGAGTTCATGCACTACGGCGGCTACGACCTCGTCCACGCCATGATGATGATGATTCCCGAGCCATGGGAACGCCACACCATGATGGATGAGGACAAGAAGGCGTTTTATGAATTCCACGCCTGCATGATGGAACCCTGGGACGGCCCGGCCTCCATTACCTTCTCCGACGGCCAGCAAATCGGCGCCGTGCTCGACCGCAACGGCCTCCGCCCGAGCCGCTATTACGTCACCGACGACGACCTCGTCATCATGGCTTCCGAAGTGGGCGTCGTGCCCGATCTCGATCCGATGACCATCGTCGAAAAAGGCCGCCTGCGCCCCGGCAAGATGTTCCTCGTGGACATGAAGGAAGGCCGCATCGTGCCCGACGAGGAAGTGAAAAAGCGCGTCTATTCAGCCAAGCCTTACCGCGAGTGGCTTGCCGCGAACCGCATCACGCTCAAGGATCTTCCCACCGCCAGCTCGCCGAAGAAAATCGAGCCGGCCCGCATCCTCGAGCGCCAGCTCGCGTTCGGCTACACTTATGAGGATCTCCGCATGCTGCTCGGGCCGACGGCCTCGACCGGCGTCCAGCCGATTTCCTCGATGGGCAACGATACCCCGCTCGCCGTGCTCTCCAGCAAGCCGAAGCACCTCTATCAATATTTCAAACAGATCTTCGCCCAGGTCACCAACCCGGCGCTCGACTGCATCCGCGAGGAGCTCGTCACGTCCACGGAAACCTTCCTCGGTTCCGAGGGCAACTTGCTCGCTCCCGGCCCGAAAAGCTGCCGCATGGTTCGCCTCGACAGCCCGTTGATCGACAACGAGGCGCTCGCCCAACTGCGCGAGATCGAACTGGACGGCTTCAAGGCCACCACCATCGACGCGCTCTTCCCCGCCAACCAGAACGGCGAAGGACTTGAAGCCGCCTTTGACAAAATCTGCGCCGCCGCCGACCAAGCCATCGCCGAGGGATTCAACCTGCTCATCCTTTCCGATAGAAACATCGACAAAGGCCACGCCGCCATCCCGACGCTGCTGCTGATGGGCGGCATCCACCACTACCTCGTCCGCAAGGGCACGCGCACGCTCGTCTCGATCATCCTCGAAACCGGTGAGGCCCGCGAGGTCCACCATTTCTCGACGCTCATCGGCTACGGTGCGGACGCGATCAACCCTTACATGGCCTTCGAATCCATCCACAAGATGATTGAAGAAGACATGCTCGACATCACCCTGGAGAAAGCGACCTACAACTTCCTCAAGGGCTCGATCAAGGGCGTGGTGAAAACCATGGCCAAGATGGGAATTTCCACCGTCGCCTCCTACCGCGGCGCACAGATTTTCGAAACCATCGGCCTTGCGACCGACCTCGTGAACAAGTTCTTCTGCGGCACGTCCAGCCGTTGCGAAGGCTCCGACCTCCAGGAAGTCGCCGAGGAAGCGCTCATCCGCCACCGCCAGGCATTCCCTGACAGACACATCGAGGCGGAGGACGTCGCACTCGACACCGGCGGAGTCTATCAATGGCGCAGCGATGGTGAATACCACCTCTTCAACCCGGAAACCATCCACCT
>JBIHZT010000234.1:0-6156 GCA_044240265.1 Luteolibacter sp.
CAGTTCGTCCATTTTTCCTTGGAGGCCTTGAAGGCGAAATAGGCTTTCACCGAGAGCAGGAGGGTGAGGACGAGGGCGACCTTGTCGGCATGCGGTGGCAGGAAAAACCAGAGGATGGTGGTGGCGATGCCGAGGAAGATGTAGGCGAGCGGATCGCTCAGGAGAGCGGAGGTCCAGCCCATGTTGTCCTTTTGCTTGCGTTCCAGAACGGCGACCTGGACGGTTTCGTCATAGGCGGTGCCGGAGCGGGCGGTTTTCCAGATATTGAAGGCGCAGAGGATGAAGCCGAGCAGATAGAGAGTGCCGCCGATGGAACGGAGGATGTAGAAGACCTGGATGCTTTCGAGGGTCTCGATGAACTCGTATTTGAGGGTGGTGCCACCGGCGTCCACTTCTCCGAGCATGAGGCCCTGCATGATGCCGGCGGCCCACATGGCGGCGACGTAGATGAGGATGCCGACGGTGCCGATCCAGAAGTGCATGTTGGCGAGCGCCTTGGACCAGAGTTCGGTTTTCCAAAGGCGCGGGGCGAGCCAGTAGAACATGCCGGCGGCCATGAAGCCGTTCCAACCGAGGGCGGCGGAGTGGACGTGGCCGATGCCCCAGTCCGAGTAGTGGGAAAGCGCGTTGACGGCGCGGATGGAAAGCAGCGGCCCCTCGAAGGTGGCCATGCCGTAGAAGGTGATGCCGGCGGCGAAGAACTTGATGACCGGGTCGGTGCGGAGTTTGTCCCACGCGCCGCGGAGGGTGAGCAGGCCGTTGAGCATGCCACCCCACGAGGGAGCCCAGAGCATGAGGGAGAACAGCATGCCGAGGAGTTGCAGCCACTTGGGCAGCGCGGTGTTGAGCAAGTGGTGGGGGCCGGCCCAGATGTAAATGAAGACGAGCGACCAGAAGTGGATGATCGAAAGACGGTAGGAATAAACCGGGCGGTTCGCGGCCTTCGGCAGGAAATAATACATGATGCCGAGGATGGGCGTGGTCAGGAAGAAGGCGACGGCGTTATGCCCATACCACCACTGGACAAGACCATCCTGAAGCCCGCCGAAAATCGGATAGGAGTGGGTGAACGAAGTGGGCAGCGAGAGGTGGTTGACGATGTAAAGCATCGCGACCGTGATGATGGTGGCGATGTAGAACCAGAGGGCGACGTAGAGGCTGGGTTCGTTACGTTTCGCGAGGGTCCAGAAGAAATTGACGGCAAAAACAACCCAGATCAGAACCACGGCGATGTTGATGGGCCAGATGAGCTCGGCGTATTCCTTGCCGCGGGTGAAGCCGGTGGGCAGAGTGACGACGGCGGATAGAATGATGAGCTGCCAGCCCCAGAAATGGATTTTGGACAAGAGGTCCGAGGCGGTCCTGACCTTGCAGAGCCGCTGGGTCGAGTAGTAGATCCCAGCGAACATCATGTTGCCGACGAAAGCGAAGATGACCGCGTTCGTGTGAAGCGGCCGGAGACGGCCGAAGGTGAGAAAGGAAATCCCGTCCGCCTTGATGGCACCGAAGGAGATCGCTTCAAGGAATTTCCCGTTCATCTGCCACCACGAGAGCTGGGTGGCGACGATGACGCCGACAAGCATGCCAATGACGCCCCAGATGATGGAGGCGATCATGAAGTGGCGGACAGATTTGTCGTCGTAAGTGATGGATGTGGTCATAGGCGGATTTTAATTCAGTTAAAGAATGATGGTGGGCGGCGCTGGCGGCACGGGAGGGGTTTCGAGATCAAGAGGCAACAGCGAGTCGCGCTCCGGACTGGTGCGGCGAGAGCGGCGGATTTCCGCGGCGAAGCAGGCGATGAAAATCCCCGCGAGGCAGGAAGAGATCAGGATGGTGAGAGCGAGGACGTTCATCGGGAAATGACGCGCTCAGGAGAACAGGGGCGTGCGAGTGAGTCTGAGCGTAGTTTGCGAAAAATCACGCATTTCCTGTGGAAGCCCCGGAGGGAGAGAAGGCCACCGCCGACTGCCTCTGGCTCCAGTTCACCAGCAAAGCCAAACGGCCCCACACGCCCCCGCCAACCAACATTGCTCATTACTGAAAAAAACCCGCCTCCACCAGCCATCAAATGCCACTCCGCCAATCCCGACCATGCCGGCATGATCTGGACGATCACCTCCGCGGATCTCGTTGCACGGTCAGGGAAATCCAGGCTTCTCAACATCTCCCTCCCCGAGCGCGTCCTTCGCCGCATCGATGCGGCGGCCGACAAAAACGTTGAATTCCGCTCCGGCTTCATCGCACGCTTTGCGCTCGAAGCGGTCTGAAATGGCCAGAGTCACCGAGCCGCCCATGAGCACCCATCAATGACTGCCTCGCGTCTGTCAGTTCGGATCCCGTCGCAGATTTCGCAGCCCTCCGACTTCCACAAGGACATCAAATGCATCAAAGGAAAAATGCCATGACCGCAATTCCCGTCTTTTTACTTATATGGCTGCTGATCCCCCCCACCCTGCACGCACAGGAGATGATTCGATTCAAAGGGTCCGACACCATGGGTGCGAAGCTGGTGCCGCAACTCATCGAGGCATACAAAACGGGGCACAGCGATTTGAAAATCGAAATCGCAGCGGAAGGATCCTCCACGGCGTTCAAGTCCCTCCTCGACGGCACAGCCGACATCGGGATGTCCTCGCGGGAGATCAATCAGGAGGAAGTGAAACAATTCGAGAGCCAGCAGTTCCAAATCCACAAGCACCTCGCTGCATACGATTGCCTGGTGATAGTCGTCAACGCCAACAACCCGGTGAACAACCTCACAACGAAACAAATCGAAGGACTCTTCACGGGCGACGTCACGAGCTGGAAGGATATCGGCGGCAACGATGCTCCAGTCACACTTCGGACGCGCAACACATCGTCCTCAAGCTATAAAGATTTCATCAACCTTGCCATGAATGGCCGACCCTACGTGGAAAAACCTATCAAACCAGGAGGCGGAGAACCTCCTGTACAGGGAGTGGCCAGGGATGTGAACGCCGTCACTTACTGCGGCCTCGCCTATGCCAAAGCCAAAGGCATCAAACCGATTTCGATCAATGGCATTGCCCCACCGGCAGACCGGGCAAACGGCTATCCTTACATACGCCCCTGCTTCTACTTCATCCGCTCCGATGCTTCGCCGGCCGTCAAAGCATTCCTGGAATGGGCGACAAATTCGGCAGAGGCGAAATCAATCGTAAGCAAAGTCGGATTTCTCCCAGCAGCGAATTGATTCAGCCCTATTCCTGCGCATGTCGACACAGTGAAAGGTGGCTTCGGAGTCCCAAATAACAGACATTGAGAATGTAGAAAACGAAGCGGATCGAAGTTCGCGCTCTACATTGGCGGGATCATTACTCCGCTTTGATCGATGCGGCGTTCATCGTGAAATCAAGCGGATGGACGGACTACGCGAATCAACTGTCCAGTCAGAATACCGTTGGTGGGCAGGGCGGAATGAATGCGTCGGGCGAAAGCGCTTGGATCGGCGTCATAACGGGTGCAAACGATGATTCCGGCGTGCGCGCCTTGGGTTTCCCGGTGCAGGCGGATAAAGTCGAGTCGGTTCAAGGTGAGCACGGCGCGAATTTGATCCGTGGCGAAGGCCAGGACTTGATCATCCGGGATTTTTTGATTGGCACGTCCGGCTTCGTAGGAAGTCAGGACGTCGTGTCCGAGTCGTCGGAGTTCTTCAACGACCCGTTTGGGGAAGTTCTCATTGGAGTAGAGCGAGGCCATCAGGCTTCCTGATTGAGGCGGATGGCGAGGTCAATTTCCTCGGGGTGGCTTTCGACGTATTGCCATGCGGCTTCGAGATCGAAAACGCTGAGTCCGGGATAGTCTTTGAGAAGTTCGAGATCGCCGACACCGGCCCGGCGCGCCTCTTCAAGCATCCAGATGGCGACTCGCGACATGCCGATGCATGCTTCGCCACCACAGACACCGGGGGTGCGATGGATTCTGGCGAAAGCGCCGGCATTCGGTGTGGTTCCCGCCCGCGCCTTCACGAAGAGCACGAAGTCGAGGACCTCCGCCTGGATGGGTTCCGGCACGGCTTCGATTTCGCTGACAATTCGCTGGGTGAGTGCCGTCATGGCGTAAAGCTAGATGGAATAGGGACGGGAGGCAAGGAGGCCTTGAAGTCCGCGCCCCAGTGGGTGAGATCAGATGAATCTCACCGCGTGCTTTTTCGAGAGCTTGAGGACGTCGCCGGCGGCGGGTGAAATGGCGGCGTTGGGGTCGGTGAGTTTCTCGCCGTTGAGCTGGACGGAGCCGGTGGTGATGAATTGTTTTTTCAACTCGCCGTTGGATTTTTCCAGGCTGTAGGCGGCTTGGAAGGCGTGGGCCGTGAGACTGAGGACCGTGAGATCGGCGGGAAGATCCGCGAGGGGAATCTCCGGCAACTCGGCGGCGGCGAGGTCTTTTTTGGAGAAGCGGGTGTCCCAGTCGGTGCGGGCGGCGGGGCCGGCATCGGGGCCGTGGTAGCGGCTGGTGAGTTTCTCGGCGAGCGCCTTCTTGGCGTCCATCGGGTGGCCGGACGGATCGCGGGCCTCGCCTAGCAGGAGGAGGTAGTAGCGGTCCATCAACTCGTCGGAGACGCTCATGAGCTTGCCGAACATTTCCTGCGGCGCGTCGCTGACGCCGACGTAGTTGCCGTAGGACTTGGACATCTTGCGGACGCCGTCGAGGCCTTCGAGCAGCGGCATGACCATGACGACTTGCTGGGGCTGGCCTTCTTCCTTTTGCAGGTCGCGGCCGACGAGGATGTTGAAGAGCTGGTCGGTGCCGCCGATCTCGACGTCGGCGCGGATTTCCACGGAGTCCCAGCCCTGCATGATGGGGTATTGAAGCTCGTGGAGGCGGATTTCCTGCCCGGCGTCGAGGCGGGTGCGGAAGTCCTCGCGCTGGAGCATCTGTTGGAGGGTGACGCGGCCGTTGAGCTTGAGGATTTCCTCATAGGTCATTTTGCGGAACCAGTCGCCGTTGTAGACGATCTCGGTTTTCGAGCGGTCGAGGATTTTGAAGGCCTGGTCGGTGTAGGTGGCGGCGTTTACGAGCACTTCGTCACGGGTGAGCGGCGGGCGGGTGGACGAGCGGCCGGTGGGATCGCCGACGGTGGCGGTGAAGTCGCCGATGAGCAGCACGGCCTGATGGCCGAGAAGCTGGAACTGGCGGAGTTTTTCCAGGGCGACGGTGTGGCCGAGGTGGATGTCGGGCGCAGTGGGATCGACGCCGAGCTTGATGCGCAGCGGGCGGCCGAGACGAAGTTTTTCAAGCAGTTCCTTTTCGGAAAGGACCTTGGCGGTGCCGGCGGTGAGTTGAGCGAGTTGTTGTTCGGGAGACATGGGTGGGGTGAATGCTGAAATACTGAGAAGCTGAAATGAAAACGGGATGGAAGCAAATCGCTGAACGCTGCCTGGAATTTCAGCTTTTCAGTTTTTACTTTGCAGGTGGAGTTTGAGGATGCGCTTCACCTCGGCGGCGGCCTGGGCGTTGTCGGGGACTCCGTGGTTGCTGGGGACGATGAGTTCGGAGGCGACGGGCGCGACGTGGGATGACCAGTAAGGGACGATACCGTCGCTGCTGTTCGGCGTGTCGCCCTTGCCGCGGTCGCCGATGATGGAGTGGAAGGTGATGTTCCGCTGCAGCGGCATGGACGTGAGGGCGATGTTTGACTTGTCGGTGGGAGCGAGGCTGCTGATGGAGTTGGGCATGTCCGGCTTGGCCTGGCCGCCCCTCATCACGTCGTTCACGCCCTGGATGGTGGCGTCCACGAGCTCGACGGTGAGCGTCTTCGGCAGGCGGATGAGACGTGAGATCCAAACGGCGGCCCGGAAGGTGGCGACGGGGCTGCCCTGGTGCGGGACGGCCATGAAGATGACGCGCTTCGGTTCCGTGAGAGGATGATAGAGCGTGCTGTCGCGGATGAGCTGGCGGGTGGGTCCGGAGACCTTGAGTTGGTCGATGGGCACCTTGAAAACGGCGTCGTAGAATTTCGTGCCGGGAGGAGTGACGCTGGAGCGCGTGACGAGGCCACCCATCGAGTGGCCGACGACGACCATCTTGTTGAGGTTCCGGTCATCGCCCTTGGTGCGGGCATAGGCACAGGCGGCGCGAAGTTCCTCGCGGAATTTCATGCTGCTGTAGAGCCACGGATTTCCGGTCGGATAG
>JBIHZT010000235.1:0-6146 GCA_044240265.1 Luteolibacter sp.
CATCGATCCGCGAACGCACGGCGTCGCTGGAGACCGCCTGCCTGGAGCTCCAGGATCTGGAAGGAAATCTAGCGGACTACGCCGACGAGCTGGACATCAACCCGGCGGAGGCCGCGACTCTCGAAGAGCGCGTTAATCTGTTGGAATCCCTCAAGCGCAAATACGGCCCGTCGCTCACCGACGTGCTCGCCCGCCGCGACGCCGCGGCGGCGCGGTTGGATACGATTGAAAACCGCGGTGAGAAACTCGAAACCCTGGAGCGCGAACTCGCCACATGTCGCACCGCGCTGGATGCAGGCGGGAAATCCCTCGCCACACTCCGCCGCAAGGCCGCGCCGAAGCTGGCGAAGGAAATTTCCGGACAACTCAAGGATCTAGGCTTCAAGCAGTCGTCCTTCGAAGCGCCGCTTAAAACGCTGGCGGAACCCGGGCCGCAGGGGCTGGAGTCGATTGAATTTCAATTCGGGCCGAATCCGGGCGAGCCGCTTCTGCCGCTGCGGCAGATCGCGTCCTCCGGCGAAATCAGTCGCGTGATGCTCGCCGTGAAATCCGCTCTGGCGGATCAGGACGCCACGCCGCTGATGGTCTTCGACGAAATCGACGCCAACGTCGGCGGCGAGGTCGCTAAGGCGGTCGGCCGCAAGATGGCGGCGCTTGGCACGCGCCACCAGGTGGTGGCCATCACCCACTTCCCCCAGGTTGCGGCGATCGCCACGCATCACTTCGTGGTGGAAAAGGAAGTGACCGCCGGTCGCACCCGTTCTCGGCTCTATCCGGTCAGTGGCGAGACGCGGATCCAGGAACTCGTCCGCATGTTAGGCGGCGGTGGGGAACAAGCCCGCGCGATGGCCGCCTCCCTCCTCACCCCGTGAAACCGATTTTCAAAGCCGTGCCGGAAGCGGTCGAGTCCACCTCGCGTGACCTCGCCGCCTCGCTCGGCTTACCATGGCGCGGTCCGGGCATGCCGCGGTTGGTGATCGGCCGCCGGGAATGGATCGCGCTGCCGGACCTCGGGGTTTCCCCGCTCAACGCAAAGACGGACAGCGGCGCGCGCAGCTCCAGCATCCACGCGGAAGACGTGGTACTCTCCGCCGATGAAAAAATCGTGCGATTCACCACTACGAATCATTACAACGAGGTGCTCGATTGTGAATCTCCCGTCGCCCGGATCGCCTGGGTGAAGAGCTCTTCGGGCAAAGCGAAAAAGCGGATCTTCATCGAGACCACCGCCGTGCTGGTCGGTGGATTCCGCTGGAAAATCCTGGTCAGCCTGGCGAACCGCTCGGAGATGCTGTGCCCGATGTTGCTAGGCCGCCGCGCGTTGTCCGGTTATTTCCTGATCGATCCGCAGGGCGCGCATCTGCTAGGTCCGCGCCGGCTGCTGAATGAATTCCGGATCAAACCGCCAGGCGCGGATCAAAGCTGAAAGCCTGTGGTTTTCCGGGTTTCAAATCCCGCATGGCGGGATCCCGGGGATTGAGCAGCAGGGATTTTTCCTCGGGAATGATCACGCTCGGCAATTGCAAGGCGAGCCTCCGGGAGTCGCGCAGCCAGCGGGACCCGAAGGCTTGCGCGTAATGCGACGAGGGCTGCAATTTCCAGTCCATCGGGAGTCTGGCAAACGGCACGGTGTCGATCAGTGACTCGGGGATCTCCAGTTCGATGACCACCCAATTCAACTTCAGAGCTTCCCGCGGAGCATGCACCAGGATTTCAAGAGCCGCGAGCGCCCGTGATTCCGCCAGATAGACCGCGGCGACGCCCGGCAAATTCCAGCGTCCGCCCCACCGGCGTGCACCCTCGCCGTCGAGCGCGTTTTGCGCCCACTGCTCCTGCACGATGCGATAGAAAAGCGGCATGTTCAGGAGAAAACGCCGTGTTCCAAGCGACCGAGCAAGGCGTCCACCTCGCGGGCTCCGATCTCCGTGTCCGCGTAGTCCAGCGGGCACTCCCCGTGGAAGGCCATGGCCGGAGCCGTCAACCAGGACCGAGCGCCCTCCACCCCGCCAAGCGCGGCGGCGGCGTGCGCCATGAGCCGCGCGTAGCGGACCAGACGATCTGACTCGGCGCGGTCAAGAACTCCAGTCTTCTTCCGCCGGTGAAGCGTGGCCCGGGACATGCCCAGCCAAGCACCCATGCGTTCTTCCGTCACACCCAGCATTTCCTGCATGGCGTGAAACTCGGCAAACGGCAGACCATCACGGATTTTCTCAATCATGTAGGCGGCTTCGGGCTCCCTCAGGACGGATGAATCCGGGGGAATGTGGTTCCAGTAGTCAGCAGGCTCCTCGCTCATGTGAATCACTAAAATGCATCTTTTGAATCAAAACAAGCATTATTTAAAAAAACAGCCAGCCGTTTGCACGGCTGGCTGTGGGAAGAACAGGCAGGAATGCCTGTGTCATGTTGATCAATAGCGGTAGTGATCAGCCTTAAACGGGCCTTCGACGGACACGCCGATGTAGTCCGCTTGGGCCGGGGTCAGCTGGGTGAGCTTGGCGCCGATCTTGGCGAGGTGGAGTCGGGCGACTTCCTCGTCGAGATGCTTCGGCAGGACCTTCACTTCGCCGGCCTTGTAGATGTCCTTGTTATTCCAAAGCTCGATTTGCGCGAGCGTTTGGTTGGTGAAGGAGTTGGACATCACGAAGCTCGGGTGGCCGGTGCCGCAGCCGAGGTTCACGAGACGGCCTTCCGCGAGCATGTAAAGGCTGTTGCCGGTCGGGAAGGTATACTTATCGACCTGTGGCTTGATGTTGGTCTTCACCACGTTCGGCGCGGTGTTGAGCTTGTCGATTTGGATCTCGTTGTCGAAGTGGCCGATGTTGCAGACGATCGCCTGGTCCTTCATTTTCTCCATGTGCTCAAGGCGGATGATGTCCTTGTTGCCGGTGGTGGCAACATAGATGTCACCCCAGCCGAGGGTGTCCTCGATCGGCAGGACGCGGAAGCCTTCCATGGCTGCCTGCAGCGCGCAGATCGGGTCGATTTCCGTGACGACGACCTGGGCACCGGCACCGCGGAGGGCTTGGGCACAGCCCTTGCCGACATCTCCGTAACCGCAGACCACGCCGACCTTGCCGGAGATCATGACGTCGGTGGCGCGCTTGATGCCGTCTAGCAGCGACTCGCGGCAGCCGTAGAGGTTGTCGAACTTCGACTTGGTGACCGAGTCGTTCACGTTGATCGCGGGGATCAGCAGCGTGCCGGCCTTGGCCATTTGATAGAGACGATGCACGCCAGTGGTGGTTTCCTCGGAAACGCCTTTCCACTCCTTGACGATTTCGTGGAAAATACCGGGTTGCTTGACCTTGATGTCCTTGAGCAGGTCCTTGATGACGCTTTCCTCGTGGCTTTCGGATTCGGAGTTGATCCAGTCGGATCCGTTCTCCATTTCGTAGCCCTTGTGGATGAGGAGGGTCGCGTCGCCACCGTCATCGACGATAAGCTGCGGGCCGAGGCCTTGTGGATTCACAAGCGCCTTCCAGGTGCACCACCAATACTCTTCGAGGGACTCGCCCTTCCATGCGTAAACCGGGATTTCACGGGCGGCGATGGCGGCGGCAGCGTGGTCCTGGGTCGAGAAAATGTTGCAGGAAACCCAGCGCACTTCGGCACCGAGATCGACGAGTGTTTCGATGAGAACCGCGGTCTGGATGGTCATGTGGAGCGAGCCCATGACGCGGACGCCCTGGAGCGGCTTTTCCTTGCCGTATTTTTCGCGGGTGGCCATCAGGCCGGGCATTTCGTGCTCGGCGATTTCGATTTCCTTACGGCCGAAGTCGGCGAGGCCGAGGTCTCTAACTTTGTAGTCTGTGAAGCTCATATTATTATTGGATAGATGATTGAGTTAGCCGATCGCCTTGATGAGAGCAGCCGCCTTGTCGGTGGCTTCCCAGGTGAGGTCGGGGTCGGTTTTGCCGAAGTGGCCGTAGTTGGTGGACTTCGAATAGATGGGGCGGAGCAGCTTGAGTTGCTTGACGATGTCGGCTGGCTTGAAGGAGAAGACCTTCAGAATGGCGGCGAGGATCGCGGCATCCGGCTTGATACCTGTGCCGAAGGTGTCGACATGCACGCTAACCGGAAGCGGGTGGCCGATGGCGTAGGCGAACTGCACCTCGCACTTGGTGGCGAGCTTCGCAGCGACGACGTTTTTCGCAACCCAGCGGCCCATGTAGGCGGCGGAGCGGTCAACCTTGGACGGGTCCTTGCCGGAGAAAGCACCACCGCCGTGGCGGCCAGTGCCGCCGTAGGTATCGACGATGATTTTGCGGCCTGTGAGGCCGGAGTCACCTTGAGGTCCGCCGACGACAAATTTGCCGGTCGGGTTGATGAGGTATTCGGTGTCCTTGGTGAGCATGTTCTTCGGCAGAACCTTTTTGATCACCTGCTCGATGCAGAATTTTTCGATGACGGCGTGCTCCACATCAGCGGCGTGCTGGGTGGAAATGACGACGTTGACGATGCGGGTCGGCTTGCCATCGACGTATTCGACGGATACCTGAGACTTCGCGTCGGGGCGGAGCCACTTGGCGAGCTTGCCAGCCTTGCGGATCTTGGTGAGCTCGCGGCCGAGGCGGTGAGCGAACATGATCGGCGCGGGCATGAGCTCGGGAGTCTCGTCGCAAGCGTAGCCGAACATGATGCCTTGGTCGCCAGCACCTTGCTCGGCGTGTTTTTTACCTTTCGCTTTCTTCGCATCGACTCCCTGGGCGATGTCCGGAGATTGGGTGGTCAGGTAGTTGTTGATGAAAATCTGGTCGGCGTGGAAGACGTCGTCACTGTTGATATAGCCAATGCCACGGACGGCGTCGCGGATGACCTTCTCGATATTGATCACGGAACCGATCGGCTTCTGGCCGATTTTCGGGATGGTGATTTCGCCGCCGACGACGACGACGTTGCTCTTCACGAAGGTTTCGCAGGCAACCCGGCTTTTCGGATCAATGGCGAGGCAGGCGTCAAGGATGGCGTCCGAAATGGTATCGGCGACTTTATCCGGATGGCCTTCGCCGACGGATTCTGAGGAAAAAATGTAGGTGCTCATGTGCTTTTTAATTTTCGTATCGTCAAATCGTGATGCGTTGATGCATGGTGCCCCGCATGCCGTCAATGCTGAAATCACTCAAGCTCCTTGCCGACCCGACCCGCCTGCGAATTCTCATGCTGGTGGAGCATGAGGCACTCTCGGTAGCCGAGCTTCAGGAGGTGCTGGGTATGGGCCAAAGCCGGATTTCCACCCAGCTTTCGCAGTTGAAAGCCGAGGGGCTGGTGAGCGACGAGCGCAGTGGGAAAAACAACATTTACACCTGCACGGCCGATCCGGACCTCATGGAGGTCGCCCGCCTGGCCGCCGCCGAAGTGCCGGAAGTCGCCAGCGACGAATCCGCACTCCGGCATTTGCTGCGGAAAAGGAAAGACAGTTCCCGCGCGTATTTCGACGAACTGGCGGGCCGCTTCGGCAAGGATTACGTGCCCGGTCGGTCATGGAAGGCGCTGGCCGAGGCGCTCATCAAGGTTCTCAACTACCAAGTAGTTGCGGATCTCGGTGCCGGCGAGGGAACGCTCGCCCAATTGCTCGCCCAACGCGCCGAGAAGGTCATCGCTGTGGACCTTTCGCCGAAAATGGTCGAGTTCGGGCAAAACCTCGCCAACCAAAACGGCCTGACGAATCTGGAATACCGCATCGGCGACATCGAAGAGCCGCCGATCGAAAACGCCACCCTCGACCTCGCGATCCTAAGCCAGGCGCTCCATCATGCCGAGCATCCCCAGCGGGCGCTCGATGCGGCGTTCCGGATTCTAAAGCCCGGTGGCCGCCTGATCGTGCTCGACCTGCTGCAACATCATTTCGAGGAAGCACGTGAATTATATGCCGACCGCTGGCTCGGATTTCCAGAGAGCGATCTGGCGGCGATGCTGGAAAAATCCGGCTTCATCGGCGTCGAGGTCATCGTCGCCGACCGGGAAACCGTAGAGCCCAAATTCCAAACACTTCTCGGCATCGGCTCCCGCCCGCTCTGAAGTCCACCCCATCCGGCCATGCGATTCCTCATCCTGCTGCTGCTTGCACTCCCGTTCACCGGTTGTTTCCCCGCAAGACCATTGCAAGCCTCCGCACCCATCACGCAGCCTGATCCGCCGCCGAA
>JBIHZT010000236.1:0-6145 GCA_044240265.1 Luteolibacter sp.
GCCGTTGAGCGGGAAACTCGTGGGTTGGCCGCGTTTCACCGAGCTGTCGAAGAGTTTGCCGTCGGTGGTCCAGCCGGAGTAGTGGACCGTCACGGTGTGGGCAGCAGCGGGGTTTTTGTCGCCCTTGCCTGCTTGCAGGACTTTGGAGGCGAGGCCGGATGCGGTTTTGGCGGCATCGGCGGGTGGGGCGGCTACATCGGATGGGGTTTCAGGCATGGCTGTTTCGGCGCGGACGGTGGTTGAAATGGCAAGTGCAAGCCCGGCCGCGGTCGGGATCATGGCTCGCAGGGATTTCGTAATGAAATTCATGGGCGCAGGCTCGACGGATCAGGCAAACCTGTCAACCCCGTGAATCGGGGGAAATTTTCAGTAATGCCGGGTCGCGGAATGCTGCCCCCGGACACGCACTTCCATCGCGGAAGGTTCATGGCAATATGGACAGTGGAACGAGTCCTTGAACAAGATCGACGTGGCCACCCGGAGGCGGTGGCTTCCAAGCAGGCTGCGGGCGCTGCGGTGCTTCGAGCAGCGGGTGGCGGCGAGCACCGGCGTCATGCACAGCGGACAGCGCGTGCGTGCGGCGAGCAGCCATTGTAAAATGACCACCAACGTGGTGAGTATGACCAGCATGACGCTGATTTCTGTCAGCTTCAAATCATCGGTGACCAGCGAGTAGATCAGAATTCCGGCAACCGCCGGAGTCATCAGGCATTTCAAACACAACAGAAGCGCTGCCAGCTTGAAGCGGGTGACCACGGATTTGTTGGGGAAGCGATGCATTGACGGAGCCAGGCAAACAGATCGGCTGGAGGCTGATTGCGTGAGATTGAATTTCCAATCCAACCCGGGATGGGATCGAGGGGGGCGGCGGCTGTCATCAACCGCAGCTAAGAGTGACTTTGGTTAGCCCGACGGGGCAAGTGTTAACTGCTAATATCCGTCTTTTCCGCGCCTAAAACAGCACTCCCTGCAGGTTCCCGTCATTGCGGGCTTTCGACGGGCCAGCCAACAGGGCGTCGATCCGGGTGAGCAAATCAAGCGACGGGACTTCCTTCCCATCCAGTAGAGTCCGCAGCCGCGTCCTCCACTCCGGCACCGTGCCGCCTTCCGTTGCGGCGAGCGCCGTGGCGGTTTGGGTGAGGCGGCCGCTGACGGCAAACTGACGACCCGTCCGGCGCAACCACGCTTCGAAGTAAGGGCGGTCGGATTTCGGGCTGAACATGGCGGCTGCTATGGATGATCCCGCCCGCCAGGTCAAGGAATGTCTAATTTTGCAAAGTAAAGGACAAGGGATGGTTGGTCTCCGCGCCGCACAAAGAGTATGGTGATCGATGCCATGAATACCCGGCATCCATTATTCATGCGTTTTCATCTCTGTGCCTGCCTGCTGTTTTGTGGCGGCTTGCTCTTTGGACAGGTTCCGCAGATCGCGCCTCTCAATCCCGAGTTCGTGAAATCGCAACAGGCCGGATTGAAGGCGGCGGAGCCGGGCTTCGGGCTCATTCCTCCTCCCGTGGACCTCTCCTATCTGAGCCGACAGGAAGTCCCGCAGGCGTTGCAGCCAAGAATGATGCTCGCGCCGAACTACGACCTCCGGCCCCTTGGCAAGGTCACCCCGGTCCGCAACCAGGGACCCTACGGCACGTGTTGGGCGTATGCCACCTTTGGCTCGATGGAATCCTTCCTGATGCCTGCCGAAAGCCTGGATTTCTCCGAAAACAACCTCGTCAATCTCGACGGCTTCGACTATGGCTTCAGTTCCGGCGGCCACTATTTCATGTCCATGGCCTATCTGGCAGACTGGCGCGGACCGGTCGACGAGGCGGAAGACCCGTATCCGAATCCATTCAGCAGCCCCTCGGGCCTCACGGTCCGGAAACACTCCCAGCAAATGCGCCTGATTCCGGGGAAATCCAGTCCGACCGGGAATGACATCATCAAGCAGGCTGTGATGGAAAACGGTGCCGTGTATGCCAGCTACTATCACAATGACTACTATTGGAATCCGGTCCATAACACCTACCACTTCCCTGGATCCGGCTGGGGCAATCATGCGGTGACGCTCGTGGGGTGGGACGACGACTTCGACAAAAACAAGTTCGCGTTTGTGCCCGCCGGAAACGGTGCCTACATCGTCAAGAACAGTTGGGGCGCCGACTGGGGCGAGAATGGATATTTCTACGTCTCGTACTACGATACCCGGTTCGCTCGCGAAACGATGTGTGCCTTTCACAGCGCGGACACGCCCGACAACCACGCCGCGGTTTACAGCCATGATCCACTCGGCTGGGTGGCGAATCTGGGCATTGGCTCCAACACCTTCTGGGGTGCGAACATCTTCACCGCCACCGCCACCGGCGAGCTTGGTGCCGTGGGGTTCTATGCTAACAGTCTTAACACCGGCTACACGATCCAAGTCCGTACCGGGGCCTCGGCCGGGGCTCCGGGAAGCGGAACGCTGGTCGCGACACGCACGGGCACGTCAGACTACCCCGGCTACTTCACCGTGAGCCTGGACACACCGGTTCCTATTACGGAAGGCCAGCGGTTTTCCATCGCCCTCAGGCTCACGACGCCGGGGTATAACTATCCGCTTCCCATCGAATACGCCGTCTCCGGCTACAGCAGCGCCGCCACCGGCGCCGCCGGGCAGAGTTTCTATAGCGTGGATGGAATCTCGTGGTATGACCTCGCGAGCTGGAACACCACGGCGAATTTCTGCATCAAGGGCTACTCGGTCATGCCTGGCTCTCCGGAAATCGCCGTCGAACAGCCGGTTGGCACGGACCTGGGCGACGGTGGTGCGATTCCGTTTGATGCTACGACCATCGGCAGCAGCGCGCCCGCCAAGCTCTTCACGATCAAAAGCATCGGTCCGCGCTATCTCAAAGGCATTCGCGTCACGACCGCTGGCGATCCGTCCGGCGACTATGTGTTGAACACCGCCGGTAACGGCACCCTCCTCGCGCCCGGCGGCAGCACCAGCTTCAGCGTGACCTTCAATCCGACGGGAACGGTGAGCGGCAACCGGCTTGCGGTGCTCCAGATCGCCAGCAATGACGAGGACGAAAATCCCTTCGATATCCCGCTCACAGGCCTGGCCCTCTCGGCCACCGCCGATGGTGACGGTGACGGACTCACCGACCTGGCGGAATATCGATATTCCGCGCTGGGCTTCGACTGGCAGGTGAAGCAACCCGCACTCGTCACCGCTCTATACGAGAACGCGAATCTCGCCGGCCTCTACACTGACTCGCAAGTCCACACATTGCACCTCGGCACCCCGCTGCTCGCCCGCGATCCCGTCACGGGTGATTTCAAACTCACCATCGGGATGGAAAAGTCCGCCGATCTCTTGGACTGGACGGCGTTTCCTTTCACCAACCCGGGCACGATTCTCAACAGCGAGGGGAAAATCGAGTTCAACTTCACGGACACCGACAAAGCGGCCTTTTTCCGGATCGAATCACGGTGAGAGTCCCGACTTCCTCGGGTTCACCTTTCTGTATGGCCACGAGCCCTAGAGAAGGGCTATGCGCCATTCGCGAGCATGATGTGCCATGCGGCGAAGAGCGCGGTAACGACGAGAACCGACATGGCGGCAACCCCGGCGATGCGGTCGGTAAGGTTGGACTGGGGCCTCGCCGGCGATGACGACGCGGGGAAGACGATGGCGGCGTAAAGCATGCCGGCCAGCAAGCCGCCGGCGTGGGCCGCGTTGTCGATGAAGCGGTAGCCGATGAGGCCGATGACGGCGGTCATCGCCACCCCGGCGGTCAGCCGGCGGCGGGCGCGGCGCGGGACCAGCTTTTTGTGGAGCGTCTCGAAAACCAGGAGGAATCCCAGCCAACCCATCAACCCGCCGGATGCGCCGACGGACGGGGCGGCGATGAAGCGGGCGGACGCCTCGCCGCCGACACAGGCGGCGAACAGGAAAACCAAAGGCAGATGCGGCCACCGCGCGAAGACTTCCAGCCGTTTTCCCAAGTAGGCGAGGGCGGCCATGTTCATCAGGAAATGCAGCAGGTTGCCATGAAGCATCGGAGCGGTGAAAAGGCGCCACCACTCGCCTTGCAGGTAGTTTTCCTTCACGAGACCGGCGGTGGTAATGCCCCCCCACACCTGAAACAGCGACATTAGGGAACCCAGTCCCTCGGTTTTCACCCGGCCCCCGATCTGCGCCAGTGCCACCAGCGTGATCACGCCGAACAAAATTTTCGTCACCGGCGCTTTCTGGCGTTCCAGCCAGGTTTCAAACCGAATCGTGGGCGTCATTTCCGCGAGGCCAGTTTCCGACCAATGCGCGACTTCTTTTTTCCGTTTGCGCGCCTGATACCATGGGATGAACGCGAAAATCACGAACATCAACAGGACGAGTCCGCACTGGGTGGACCCGAGGGTGGACGCGGTGGCGAATTTCAGCCGTTGGAGGAAATCGACGTCCGTGCCGGATTGGGCGGCGAGGCGGCCTGCCAGCAGAAATCCGCCGAAAAACGTGTAGGTCACTATTCCAACGAGGAATGTGCTGAACCAGCGCAGTCTGCCGCGGGCATCGTCCACGTCTTCCCGCGTCCAGCGTTCGCGGGCGCTCCTCAAGGCCTCGCTCATGCCTTCGAGTTCTTCCGGTAGGATCATCCGGGCGTGGCCGGGAGCCCAGACCAGGGTCACGCTGCCATCGCGGTCGTCGCGGATCGCGCTGGTCAGGGACTCCAATGAGGAGCACGGGTGGGAAAATCCCTTGCGATCCACCCAGCCCCATCCTTCCGGAGCTGCTGGAAAGGCGTCTTCACGCGCCCAAACCGGGACGTCGGATGGATCGTGCTCGGTGTCCTTCACGCCGGGATAGCGTTAGGGAGTAGCTCAATTGTCTGCCGGCTTTTCTTCCGTTTCCGGAGCGGCAGGTGCGTCTGAGGGAGCTGGTGCGGCAGGTTCTGCCGGTGGAGCGGTTTCGGTCGGGGTCGTCTCGACAGGGGCTGCGGGTGTGGCAGGCGTTGCCTCCGGTGCGACCGTGATTTCCTTGGGAGCGTCGGCAGGCACCTCCGCAGGAGCGGGAGTCTCGACAGGCGTCGGCTCGGCGGGTGGCAGTTCTTCCTGGAGTGATTTAGGGACCACGGTTTCCGGCGCTTTCTCCGGCTTGGCCTCTTCCACCTTGGCGGCGGTGTCGGCCTGGGTCACGGTGCTGACGGTCTTGTTCTTTTGGCCGATGAGGACCGCGAGCGCCAGACTGAGCACGAAAAACAGGGACCCGAGATAAACCGTGCCGCGTTGCAGCACGTTGGTGGTGCGGGCACCGAACACCTGGTCGGTCACTCCGCCGCCGAACGCAGCGCCCAGGCCCTCTTGTTTCGGGCGTTGCATCAGGATGATCAGGGTCATCAATAAGCAGACGATCACGAAGATCACGAGCAGGAGGTTGATGCTAATGGAAAGCCAGTCGATAACAGCAAAAGTCATGGGCGCGGGACTATGGGTGTCGCTTCGGACCTTGTAAAGCGGCGAGTTTCCGGTTTTTTTTTCCGTCGGAAATCCCTGTAAATCCAAGCTCCGGCGGTTCATGGTGGCCAAATCCGCCGCAGACTTCTAAGCGTAGCGGCAGGTTTCTTTTCGCATGCACTTCCTCCGCATTTTCGCCTGTCTGCTTGTTTTTCTGGGATGTTCGCCTTGGCTTCACGCGCACCAGGTGGCGTCCGTGGAGCTGGAATTCCAGAAGCTCGACGAGCAATGGCGCCTGACCGGCGAAATGGACATCGCCTACATGCTGCCGGAAACCCGCAACATCCCCGGCGGTCCGCCGATGAGCCGTGAGGCGGCGATGAAGTCCTCGCCCGAGGAATTCGCGCGGATCCGCAAGGAGACCGAGAACACGCTGCGAAAACTCATCCGCATCACCTTCGCCGACAAGGAGGTGGCCTGGCGCGTGGAGTTTCCCGATTTCAGCAAAGACCCCTTCGAGCTGCCGCCGGAAGCGGGCGACATCGCCTTGCTCACGACCCGACTGGTCGTCGATCCGGTCCCTGGAGCCGGTGATTTGCGCATCCATTGGTCCGGCGAGCAGGAAACCGAACTCATCATCCTCACCGAAACGGGCGATGACGCTGAAGTCGTCAGCACCCTGCCCGGCGGCAGCCTCATGCTTCTGAAACAA
>JBIHZT010000237.1:0-6112 GCA_044240265.1 Luteolibacter sp.
GTTAGAATGCCGGAGCCTTTCAACACGCCACCGTTCATGATCAAGGTGCCGACGGTTTCGTTGTAAGTGGCGGTGTTAAACGCGGCTCCGGCTTTCACCATCAGGGTGGCCGAGTTTGGAATCCGGTTGGTCGCGCCGAGTGCGAGTTCGCCGGTGTGGACTTCGACCGGTCCGGTGGTGGTGAGCGCACTGGCGAGGGTGGTGATCGGAGCGGTGTAGAAATCCGCTTTCACATAAGCGGCCGCGCCGGAAACCCCGCTTTGCGGCCAGGATTTCGTGAACTGGACAGGCGGCTCGGCGCCCTTGGTGATGGTCGCGCCGGTGCTGGTTAGGGAGATGGTATCGACCCGGCCGTTGCAGGTGATGCGCAGGGTCACTGCGGTGGCGGACTGGCTGACGAGCTCGGTGGTGATTTCCGGCGTCACGCCGACCTTGCGCGGGTGCATGACGGTTAGAAAATCCCCGGTGCCGGTGGGACCATTGCGCACCGAGAAATACTTGAGCCACTGGAACGGGAAAGGATTGCGCGAGGTGCTGCCATCGCCGAAGCGGTTTTCGCCCATCATGGTGAACATGCCGGGCGCGGCCGGATCGGTGGCTTGGCTGGCGAAGGTGTTCCGCAGCGCGGTGGTATCGCCCGTGGGAATGAAGCTTCCGGCATAGATCGGCTCGACGAGCGGCTCGGCGGGCAGCACAAAATGGACGTCGAGGTTCACGCCCCACGGCGTGCTGCTGACCACCTTGTGATCCTGCCAGTCCAGCGTCGCAGTGCCGGGGACGCGGAAAAACCAATCGGCGTAATTGCTGGCGGTGGTTTCATCCCAAACGACGAGATAGTCGCCTTTCATCATCACCAGGTGGCGGTTGGAAACCGTGCCGTATTTGGTGTTGCCCACGGCATAGTCGGCGATGGGCGAGGTGCCGAAGGCACTGAACGAGCCGCTCACGCTGTCCCATGCGCCGGCGCCGTTGAAACGCACGGCGTTGTGGGCGGCAGTGGCTGGATTGAAGGCAACGCTGTCGTAGGGGCCGGAGGTGGAGTCGAGCGCCAGCGGCACGCCGAAGGCGAACAGATCGATGTGGCCGATGTCGCCATCCTGGTGGGCCGCGCCCTGGGTGCCGCATTTGAACGTGGCGAAAAACTCGTCGTCGCTGCCGCTGCCGGAGCGCAGGGTGGCGTGGCCGATGCGCGGGCTGTAGGTGCTGGTATTCGGGCGCAGCCGGGCATCCGGCAGGCGCGCATCGAGCAGGAGGATGTTGGTCAGCCCGCTCGTGCTGGCGCTGTATAAATCGCGCGGCCGTCCGTTGCGAATCCACCAGCCCATCAGACGAGCGGAGAAATCCGGGTCGCGCTGCCGATAGTATGGAGCGAAGAGCCCGAGGTTATAATAATAATGGGTGCCGGCATTCGAGCTGTAGGTCGAGTCTCCCCAAGCAGGGGTGACCGACTTGTTCGACGTGAGGGAAACCGGTGGCGAGGAAAACCGGATGAGCCATTCGAGCGCGGAGCGGATGCCGGGTTCGTCATAGAGATCAATGCCCGCTCGCCGTTCCAGGGCTCGCAGGTAGATTGCGAGTAGCTCCAGCGACCAATCGTGGTAGCGCGGCGACTCGGTGCCCGCGCCATCGGGGAAATAGGTATCCACGATCTTCTTCACATTGGTGACCGAGCGGCTGAGCCAGAACTGGGCGTCCGGGTGATCGGGGAAATTCAGCCCGGCCAAGCCAATGGCGATGTAGGCTTCCAACGCGAGATTTCCGCCACCCACTCCTTCCGGTTTGATATAGGTGCTCTTGCTGCCGATAAAACTTTCGGTGAGACTCAACATCAGGTTTTTCTGAGCCTCCGTGGCATATCCGAGACCAAGCGCGACGTCATAGCGGTATTGATCCCACATCATGTGGCGTGCGGTGATGGTGTTGTAATTCGTGCGCAGGCCGTTGCCGTCGCCACTGCCGGGATAGCGGAAGAAGTAGTTGGTGGCGGCCTGCTTCTGCGACGCCGTGCCATAGAGGTAGTTCTGCAGCACGTTTTCCGGGGTTTGCGGGAAAGCGGTGAGGCGGGCGCGGATGTCGGCGTCGTCCTCCGGGCCGTTGAGCAGCATCGGCCGCGCGGCGACGGGAGCGGGCGTGACGTCATGGCCGAGGCGGTCGCTGCGCTTGCCAGGCAGCGCGAGGTTGTCGTTGAGGCGTTGTGCGATGGTGACGAGTTCACCGGTGAAAGCAAAGCCCGGCGGATAGACGACGGGCACGGGCACGCTGGCGACGAGGGTGTCGAGGCGCGTCTTCAATGTGGAATTCAGCCCATGCGACGGCACCAGGAAATACGTCACGTCCAGGATACTGCCGGGAACGGCGTTGGTGAGATGAATGCCGGGGCGCATGGAAATTTCCGTGGTGGAGTCGGAATAGTTCACGACCATCTGGTTAGGCGCGGCCATCTGGGTTTTCCCGAAAACCACGCCGACGGCAGCGCGGTTCACCGTGTCGGCGTTGTGATAAACGACTCCGTAGCCTTGGCTCAGCGCGACGTCGGTTTCCTGGTTCTGAGGGATGTTGGAGCCTTGTTGGTAAAACACGTCCGGAGCGCCGGTGGTCTTCAGTTTTTCCGCGAGGGCATTGAAGTTGCCGACGTGGAATGACTGGAGGCTTTCGAAAACCGGTGCCGAAACATCGAATGGCGTGCCATTCACCGTGGCATCGCCGAAGCGGATGACGCGGCGCACTTTGATCGATCCGTCGCTCAGCGGCTCATAGCGGGTCAGGTGGCTGGTCTTCGACTGCACGGCGGAGCGCAGGTGCGCGCTCCACTGGTCCCGTGCGGCGGCATAGACATCCACCTTGTGGGTGATGGCATCGCGCTCGATTTGTATCACGGGAGCCAGGCGATTTCCCGCTCCGCCCGCCTGCCGGAGGTGAAACCGGTCGTCGGTGGCGGCGTCGCCATCGTCGAGGACGGCACCGGCCGTTAGGGACCATTGCGCGTTCGAGTCGGTCGTGCTGGTGCCGTAGGGGATGAGTTCCTTGTTGCTTTCCCGGATGGCGCGCATCCGGGCCAGCGAGCCGCCGGCTCCCAGGGTGAGGTCAAACTGGTTGGTGCCGCCCGTTTGGCTGGTCAGCAGCAGGTCGCTCGGAAACGGTGCGCCGGGGAGGACGGCTTGGCTCCACGTTGTTTGGGCGCGGGCGGAATCTGGCGATGTTGCGATCGCCAGAATGATCGCAAACATCCAATGGAGGGGACGGGGTCTCATCGGAGTTTTTGAAAATGGTTTGTTTGGCATCGGGATGGGTTTCTTCAGCTAAAAAGCAGGGAAGCGGGCCTCGTTGTCTGGATCAGGGTGGTGGTGCCGGGTGGAGTACTTTGATCCGGATGAACACGCGCTCGCCGGGAGGTGAGGGAATCACAGCGGTCACGGATTCCGTGGTGTCTGATAGCGTGACCGGGGCGGATTCCTGCACGCCGGCGTTTGTCCAGTCATCAGCGAGGGTGGCCGACCACTCGACACGCACCTGTGCCTCGCCGGCCTGGAGCTTGCGGCGGGTGTAGGTGAAGGTGCTGGAGTTGGCGTCCACCACGAGCGCGGATGTGACGGTGTCGGGGTGGGAGGGAGTCAGGGCGAGCGCCCATTCGAGCAGGTTATTGTGGCCATCGTGGTCGGGGTCAGCAACCGGGCCTGTCATGAGCGGGTCGTCGATGCCCGGCCAGGATTGGGCCTGCCAACCGGCAAGGGTGGCGGAATCGAGGGTGACCACGTTGACGGCGAGCGTGCGCGAGGTTTCCGCGAGCGGGTTGGTGGCGGTGAGTTCCAGCAGGTAAGCGCCGGCTTGGTCAAAGGTGACGGTGCTGGTGGCGGACGAGGCATCGGAAAACGAGGCGGTGCCGGGGCCGGTGAGGAGACGCCACTGGCCGGAGCCGGTGACCGCGCCGCCGAGCGCGACGGGGGAACCGGTGAGGGCGGCGGGTGACGGGCCGGGGTCCACTGTGGGAGCGAAATTTCCTGTGAAACTGAGCCGGAGGGCGGGCCGGTTGGATTCCAGGGAATCATCATCGCTGGCGAGACGGACGTAGGCGGCAGTGGTCGCCTCGTTGGCGGCTGATAGAATGAGATCGAGCGGTTGGGCGGCGGCATGCGCGGTCTGCACGGCGGCGGTGAGCGCCGGGGTGGCGGGCAACGTGACGGTCTGGTCGATGAGCGTGGCGTCGAAGCCCGGGGTTTCTGCCAGGATGTCGGGAGGGAAATCGCCGCCGCCATTCGACCAGAGGTCCACCGCTTGATCACCGCCGGTGCGGGTGGTCCAAGTGGCTCCAGTGCCGGTGCCGAGGTCCGCGCCGGCGGTGCCATCGGCGGTACCGGTACCCTCGATGGGGGTGGCGGATAGACTGCGGAGTCGCAGCGGACCCACCGTGCCGCTGCCGCCGACGGTTTTCAAATCCAGCGCGGCCTCGTGGATCACCGCGCCGGGTGGCAGCGGAGTCAGGTCGAAGGAAAAGACCGAGCGGAACGGGGATGTTGCATTGCGGCCGACGAGCAGTTGGTTGCGGGAGCCGGCGTTCCATGCCGGGTAGTCGCTGCGGAGGATGGTGGCGGTGTGTTGATAGCCGCCGGTTTCCTGCCGGAGTTCGATGTGGGTGGGCGCGGCGACGCCGATATGGACGCGGTCGCTGACGGTGCCGCCCTCGTTGGTGGCTGCGCATTGCAGGGTGTAGGTGCCGGCTGCGGAAAACGAGACTTGGGTTAGCGCGGCGGCGGGCGCGGAAAACGTCACGCTGCCAGGACCATCGACGAGCGACCAGGCGACGGTGGGCGTGCCGGATGGGGCGGAGACGCTGGCTTCCAGCCGCAGGGTGGTGGATGCATCTGCGAGGGTGACGGCGGAGGACGTGGGGCTGGTGATGCTAACGGATGGAGCGGCGAAGGGCTCGTAGAAGCGGACGTAGTCGTATTGCGCCACGGCCGGGAGCTGGGTGTCATCCACGCTCGTCGTGCCGCCGAGTGAGGCGGCGATGGACGTGAGCCAGATGTTCATGTCGTCGTGCGGGAGCAGGGTGGCGTCCACGGTTTGCACCAGGGCTCCATCGAAGAAATACTTGATGGTGGTGGGGGTGAACTCGCAGCCTAGCAGATGGAAGCTGTCGCTGAGCGAAGGAGTGTTGACGGTCTTGGTGCCGAAGGTGGCATGGGGTGCAGGCAGGTGGCGGTGGACGTTGACCGCGTATTTCAAGAGGTTGACGGAATCGTTTTCGAGGACATCCAGCTCGATGGCCACGGTGTCGGTGGCGGGCCGGTTGTATTTCATCATCCAGAACGAGGTGTGCCAGCCGCGGCCGGGCGGGACTTTCATGAGCGCCTCATAGTAGCCGTAGCGGACGAGGTTGCGGCTGATGACGCCGCCGGCGGTGTAGTTGTAGGTCGTGGCATCCGAGACGACGGTTTCTTTTTTCAAATGCAGATTCAGGACGCCGCCCGAAACGCTGACATTTGCCGGAAGCTGCTTGCTCCAATACCGGGCGTCGGTGCGGTATTGCCATTTCGCCTCATCGAGCGCGGTGCCGTCGAAATCGTCCTGCCAGGCGAGACGGTAGCCTGCGGGCGGCGCGGCGAGGGCCATGCCGCCAGACAGGGCGAGGCATCCCATCCGGATGACTGCGGCGGTGGAGGAACGGCGGAGGGCGGCGAACATCGTGGCCATTCAATCAGGCGGCTGGTTTTGCGGCGAGACGAATTAAGGGCTGGTGATTTTGAGGCGGGTGAAGCGGCGGCCAGCGGAGCCTGCTGGGAAAATGGCGCGGACGCTTTGCGGCGGGCCTTCGAGGATGACGCTGCCGGGTCCGGCGGAGGTCCACGGGTCGGCGAGGGTGTTGCTGTATTGCACGTCGAAGAGGTAACCTTCGAGGAAGGCGTCCTTGTTGCGTGAATAGGTGAATTCGAGATCGGTGCCGGGTGGCAGCGCGAGGGTGGTGAGGGCGCGGGTGGCGGCGTGCGGGCTTTGGCCGGTGGCGAACTCGATGAGGTTGGTTTCGCCATCGGAGTTGGCGTCATAGGTATCGGCGGCGTTGCCGGTGTTTTCGGTGGTGCCGAAGTAAAGCTGACGCCAGGTTTCGGCGGCGGTG
>JBIHZT010000238.1:0-6106 GCA_044240265.1 Luteolibacter sp.
CCTGCCCGAGGAGAATATCCATTTCGACGCCCGGCTCGACATCGGAAACTGGCAGGCTAATGGCTTCAATGACGCGGCATGGGCGACGGCCGACGCTTTCGGTGCGCCGCCGGTTTCCCCATGGAATCAGTTGATCCAACGGCCGATCCCGCAGTGGCGCAGGACCGGGCTTGTGAGTTATACCAACCCGTCCGAGTTTCCGGCCGTCAGCAACGGCCAGCCGATCATCGCGCGTCTGCCCATCAACCTGACCATTTCGCCCTATCTCAAGATCAACGCCCCGGCCGGGCTGACCATCGACATGCGCACCGACAACTACAAGGGCGGCAGCGAATACAACTACCGCGCCGAATACATCACCAAGGAAGGCGTCCAGGAATTCGAAAGCCCGGCCTATCTGAACGGTCATTGGATGATCTACTCGATTCCGGCCGGCGTGGAGATCCTCGATCTCAAATACCGCGAGACCCGCTACGATACCGATTACACCGGCAGCTTCACCTGCGAGGATCCCTTCCTCAACTCGCTCTGGATGAAAGCCCGCAACACGATGAACCTGAACATGCGGGATTGCATCCAGGACCCGGACCGCGAACGCGCCCAGTGGTGGGGCGATCTCGTCATCCTGATGCCACAGATTTTCAACACCTGCGACGCCCGCGGCCATGCGCTCATCCGCAAGGGCATCGACAATCTGGTGGATTGGCAGAAACCCGACGGCGTGCTCTTTTCCCCCATCCCCGCCGGAAGCTGGAACTCCGAGCTGCCCCAGCAAATGCTGGCATCCATCGGCATGCACGGGTTCTGGAATTACTATCTCCACACCGGCGACCAGGCCGCCATCACCCGCTCCTATCCGGCGGTGAAACGCTACCTCGCCCTCTGGCAGCTCGGATCCAACGGACTCGTGGTCCATCGTCCCGGCGGCTGGGACTGGGCGGACTGGGGTGAGAATATCGATGTGCCGGTGCTGGAAAACGCCTGGCTCTATCAGGCACTCGAAGCCGCCATCCTCATGGCCCGCCTCAGCGGCCAAGAGGCCGATGTCCCCGGATACGAAGCCACCCGCGCCAGCATCCTCGCGAATTACAACCGGGTGCTTTGGAATGGGTCGGCGTATCGCTCGCCCGGATACACCGGTCAGACCGACGAACGCGGCCACGCGCTGGCCGTGTTGCACGGGCTCGCCCCGACCGGTCAATGGCCGGCCATCAAGCAGGTGTTCGCCAGCCAGTTCCACGCCAGTCCCTACATGGAAAAATACGTGCTGCAGGCACTTTTCCAAATGGGCGAGGACGCAGCCGCCATCGTCCGCATGAAATCCCGCTATCAGAACATGGTGGAGAGCGAATACAGCACGCTCTGGGAAGGCTGGGGCATCGGCGCCGAAGGCTTTGGCGGCGGCAGCTACAACCACGGCTGGGCTGGCGGACCGCTTGCCCTGATGATGCAATACGTCACCGGCGTGAAACCTCTAACTCCCGCCTACGCCCGCTTCGTCGTCGAACCCCAAATGGCCGCCCTCCAGCAGGCCTCCACCACGGTTTCCTCCCTCAAGGGCGCGATCACGGTCTCCATCGCGCGCGCCTCCGGCCAGTTCACGCTCACCCTAGCCTCGCCCGCCGCCACCAAGGCCGTCGTCAAGCTGCCCGTGACCGGCGCGGTCACCATCAACGGCCAGCCCGCCGCCACTGTCGCCGGAGTCACCTATCAAGGCCGCGTCGGAAACCGCGAGGTCTTTGAAGTCGATCCGGGATCCTGGACCTTCACCGCGCAGGAAAACTGAGGACAAGAAATCGCTAAGTAAAAAACCAAACTAATGAAAAAACAAAACCTGGTCCGTAATACCGCAGAAGGAATCATGAATCGGCTTCCCGCCTGTTCATTCGCCGCGACGCTCACAGATCGACGTGACAAGCGCGTCATCCGCGCTGTTTCCTGGCATTTCCTTGTTTTCGCATGGCTGTTGGCAATTTTCACGGCAAGCCCGCTCCGGGCCCAGGCGAGCGCGGTCCCGGGAACCGTAGAGGCGGAGAATTTCACTGCGATGTCGGGAGTTCAAACTGAGGCGTGCTCGGAAGGCGGCCTTAATGTCGGTTGGATCGACGGTGGGGATTGGATGGATTACGCAATCAATCCAAGCTCCGCCGGGGCCTACATGGTGGAACTGAGAGTCGCCAGTTTCAACGGTGGGACGGTCCGCGTTATGTCCGGCTCGACCGAGCTGGCCACCCTCACGATTCCTGGGACGGGCGGTTGGCAGAATTGGAGCACGGTGTCCGGCACCCTCAACTTGGCTGCCGGAAACCAAACCATCCGGCTCGATGTCGTTTCAGGCCAATGGAATATCAATTGGACGCGGTTCTCAAGCCTCTCCGGCATGGCCTTCCCCTCAGGCACTGGAATGACCAATGTCCGGGATTACGGTGCGGTTGGCGATGGCGTCACTGATGACACCCAGGCCATCCGCAATGCCATCAATGCCGGCAGCGCGGGCGTGGCCAGGGTGGTTTACCTGCCAGACGGCACTTACAAGGTCAGTGACACGATTAGCTGGACGACCCCTTACGAGCGGTATTTGACGCTCCAGGGCCAGAGCAAAAACGGCACAGTGATCAAGCTGGTGGACAATGCCGCCGCCTACCAAAGCGCCGCCAGTCCCAAGGCGGTCCTTTCGACGCTCCGAAGCAGCTCGAACCTCTTCGATTCCTTTCGGAACTACATTCGCAATCTCACCGTGGATGTCGGCCAAGGCAATGCCGGGGCGGTTGGAATCGATTATCTGAGCAACAACATCGGGGGCATTTACGATGTCATCATCCGCTCCTCCGATCCAGCCTTCACCGGTTACTGCGGTTTGCGGATGCCGATGGCGGGGCCAGGGCCTTCCTTCGTCAAGAACGTGCAGATCATCGGGTTTGACACCGGGATCTGGGCCACGGACACCCATGTTTGCGTCACCTTCGAGCACATCAATCTGAGCAATCAGCGCACGCTTGCCATTTGCAACGACAAGAACTCGCTGACATTCCTGGATCTGGTCAGCCAGAACAGCGTGCCGGTTGTCAGTAACCCCGACGAGCGCGGGTTTGTGCAGATCATCGGTGGGACATTCAGCGGCGGCTTGGCCTCCTCCACCGCCATCACCTCGCCCCTGGGAATGGTTCACCTTCGCGATGTGGCTGTCTCGGGTTATGGCAACGCGGTTTCCGATCGCAACGGAATTTTGCCTTCAGGAACCATCACGGAATATGTGACTAACGGATTCCGCTCGGCGACGAGTCCCGCTGTCAAGGGAAGCCTGCGGTTGCCCATCAGTGAAACTCCCGATGTGGCTTGGGACGCCCCGAGCGATTGGGTTTTCATCACCGCTTATGGGTGTGTATCGGGTGATAGCAAACAACCTTACGCTGGCAACTGGAGCGATGCGGGCGATGATTCGGGCGCGATCCAGGCGGCGATCGACTCCGGGAAAACCACGGTTTGTTTTCCCAATGGAGTCTGGACCATCAACAACACCATCCACATTCGTGGCAATGTCCGACGGATCATCGGAATGGACTGCTCCCTTCAGGCTGGGGCCACCCTGGCCAATAGCGGGGCCCCGATGTTTTCTTTTGAAGACGGCACCTCGCCCACGGTGGTATTCGAGCGCTTCGATTCCGATTACGGCGGCATTTCCGGGCCATTTATCCAGCACAACAGCAGCCGCACCCTGGTCCTCAAGGCCGTCGGTGCTCTGGGGTCGCCGTACCCTGGCTACTACAACTACCAAACCGGGACCGGCACGGGGGATTTATATGTCGAGGACAGCATCATCCGCATCTCGATCAGGAATCAAAGAGCCTGGATGCGCCAATACAATTCCGAAACCGTCTCGCTGGATCAAATCACCCCCCACCTCATCAATGATGGCGGAACGGTTTTTGTCCTCGGCATGAAAACCGAGGGGAATGCCACCCAGATCGAGACCAAAAACGGGGGCCAAACCGAGGTTCTGGGCGGTCTTCTTGCTTCCACCAACTACATTCAGCCGGACCTCCCCGGCATCATCAACAATGAATCCAAGGTCTGTGTGGTTGCGCCGACTTACATTGACCCGGCCGCCCAACAGGAATTGGTAGTCAGTGAAACCATCGGGGGCGTCAACAGGACTTTGAAAAAATGGAATTTTCCCACCCGTTCCAGCAGTGAATACCAATGGTGGACCGGCACGAACGCTCCGTCCGGAAATTTCTATGCTTACCAAGGCGGTTATGTGGCACTCGTCAGCGGCCAGTATTTGGCCAATACCTGGCAAGGCGACACCGATAGTAATTTCAACTCCGGTTCCAACTATGTGAGGAATGCCTACACCCAGTGGACGGACTATGTCTTCGATTCCAATGCCGTCAACCCGTCCATGAACGTCAATGACTTCACCGGATGGGGAAACATTTCCCTGAACAGCGGGCTCGCCACCGACATCGTCATCCAAGCCGCCGATCCGGCATCCCATCCGGTCATCATGGCACCCTTCGTTTCGTGGGGTGGCTCGGTGCCCTCTCTGGGCGGCACCATTGAAATCGCCTCCGACAGCAAAAACCTCACCATCAACACCAACTATTTGGCAGTCAACGAACAGGTTTGGAACATCGGCACCGGACGCACGCTCACGATCAATGGCGCCTTTCAGGACTGGGCTGGCCAGGCAAATGTCGCGTCTCTCAATAAACAGGGAGCGGGAACCGCCACTCTCACAGGCAGCAACAGCTACAGCGGCGGCACCACGATCAACGGCGGCACCCTCCGGGCGAACCGCAGCACGCTCGGCAGCGGAGCGGTGGTGATCAACAGTGGCGGCACGCTCTATGCCAATGACCAGTGGGTGCTCTGCGGCGCGAACCCTTACAATGTGGCGGAGCGGAATATCGGCACGCTGACGATCAACGCTGGCGGCACGCTTCAATTCGACGACGTCCAAGGCTTCGCCAACTGTGCCACCAACCTCTATCTCAACGGCGGCTTGGTCACCGGCGGTCCCAATAATTTCCGTGGCGATTTGTGCCTCTACAATGGGAACGAGCAAATCACGGCGGGCGGTGCGACCACCTCCACGATCGCCACCGTGATCGGCGTGACGGGAAATAACAATACCATCACCGTCGATGGTGGCAGCACGCTCAATATCAGCAGCGTCGTGAAGAACTCGGATTGGAGCAACAGCGGCAACCCCACCCCAGGTGGCTTCATCAAGGCGGGTGGCGGCACCCTCAACCTCTCGGCCGCGAACAGCTATACCGGCGACACCGCCATCAATGCCGGAAAAATAATCCTCACCGGCAGCTTGAACAATACATCGTCTGCCAGCATCGCGACCGGCGCGGAGCTGGCGATCTCCGGCACGCTGGCCGCCTCCGGCAACATCGTCAACAACGGCACGCTCGTCCTAACCGGCGCGGCGCAGCTCAGCGCGGGCGGCACGATCACCAACAACGGAACCCTCATCAACAGCGCACCGGGCTACACCCTGCCCGCCAACCTGGTGAACAACGGCACCATCTACAACCTGCCCGCCGCTCCGGTCGGCCTCAGCGCCACCGCAGGTGATGCGCAGGTCGCCCTCTCGTGGTCCGCCGTTTCCGGAGCCAGCAGCTATCGGTTGAAACAATCCGCCTTCCCGGGCGGTCCCTACACGACCATCGCCACACCCACCGGCACCAACCACACCGCCACTGGCCTGACCAACGGCACGACCTATTACTTCGTCGTCACCGCCATCAACACGGCGGGTGAAAGCGCCAACTCGGCACAGGCGTCCGCTAAGCCGCAGGTTCCGCTGCCACTCCCGCGCCTGACCATGGACATCGGAAACGTCGGCCTAACCGGCAGCGCGGTCTTCAGCGGGGGAACCTACACCCTGCAAGGTGCAGGCACCGGCATCACCGGCACCGCCGATACCTGCCGCTTTGTCTATCAGACGGCCAGCGGCGATTGCAGTGCGACCATCCGCGTGCAAAGTCTCAGCACCACCGGCAGCGGCACCAAAGTCGGCGTGATGATCCGCGAGTCGCTGGCTGCAAATGCCCGCGAGGCCGGGGTCTGGGTTTCGCCCGCCAACGGACTG
>JBIHZT010000239.1:0-6097 GCA_044240265.1 Luteolibacter sp.
GGGCACCAACGAGGTGCTCGCCGTGGGTGATGATGCGAAACGCATGCTCGGCCGCACGCCGGGCAATATCGTCGCGATCCGGCCGTTGAAAGACGGCGTGATCGCGGATTTCGAAGTCACCGAGGCGATGCTGCGCCACTTCATCCGCAAGGTGAACAAGGGCCGCCGGTCGAATCCACGGGTGCTCATCGCCATCCCGTCCGGCATCACCGAGGTCGAGCGCCGTGCCGTGCGAGAGTCCGCCGAGCAGGCGGGAGCCCGCGAAGTTTACCTGATCGAGGAGCCAATGGCCGCAGCGATCGGGGTGGGACTGCCGGTCCAGGAGGCCGCCGGTAACATGATCGTCGATATTGGCGGCGGCACCACCGAGGTGGCTCTGATTTCCCTTTCCGGCATCGTTTACGCCCGCAGTGTGCGCACCGCCGGCGACGAACTCGACGAGGCGATCATCCAATACATGAAGCGCGCCTACAACCTGATGATCGGCGAGCGCACTTCGGAAGACATCAAGATCCGTCTCGGATCCGCCGCGCCGCTGCCCAAGGAAATGACCATGGAGGTCAAGGGCCGCGACCTCGTCGCAGGACTTCCCAAAACCATCACCATCACCTCGCAGGAAATCCGCGAGGCCATGGCGGACCCGCTCAGCACCATCGTTGACGCCGTCCGCACCACTCTCGAACGCTGCCCACCGGAACTCGCCGCCGACCTCGTCGATCGCGGCATCGTGCTGGCGGGGGGCGGGGCTTTGCTCAAGGGGCTTGACCGTCTCCTGCGCGAGGAAACCGGGCTGCCGGTCCACATCGCCGAGGACCCCCTCAGCGCCGTGGCCGAAGGCACTGGCAAGGCGCTTCAGGAACTGGCGCTCCTGAAGCGGGTCACCAATTCCGACCGCTAAGCGGACCCCGCCAGGCCCATTCCGGCCATGAAGCCGCTCAATCTCATCGCTTTGCTGCTCTTCCTCGGAGGAGCTGTATGGGCATTTACCCAGAGTGAACGCGCCGTGCGCGAGATGCAGGATTTATACTTTTCCGCGATGTCTCCGTTTCTGAAATCGGGGTCTAAAATGGAAACCCGGGCCCGTGAGTTTCTCCAGGAAACGCGTCACTCGAAAGAGCTCGAAGTCGAACTCGCCGCGATGCGCACCGAAGTGGGACGCCTGCGTATCATCGAGTCGCGATACCGGGAGCTTGAACTTGAGAACGAGCGTCTCCGCCATGCCTTGGACTACAAAAAAAGCACCCATTTCGACGTTGTTCCCGCCCAGGTGATTCGCCGCCAGCCGACCACATGGTGGCAGACTGTGGACATCGACGCCGGCCAGGAGCGTGGCATCGGCACCCAGCTCGCCGTATTGTCCAACGAAGGACTCGTCGGAAAAATCGACCGGATTTACGAGGGCCAGAAGCGCTCGTCCGTCCTGCTGCTCACCGACGAAAAATGCCAGGTGTCCGCCCGCGTCGAGGGGTCCCCGGAAGTGGGTATCCTCAGCGGCCAGCGCGGCCGCTTCGACGGCAGCCCGCTGCTGCGCCTCCGGTTTCTATCCATCGACGCCACGCTCCATCCCGGGCAGCGCGTCTTCACCACCGGCCGGGGAGGAATCTTCCAGCCTAACATTCTACTTGGAACCATTGATTCCGTCGAAAAAGGCGCTCTCGATTCCGAAGCTCTCGTCCGCCCGTCGGTGAACTTCGCGGATCTGAATACGGTTTTCGTAGTTCTTTCCGCAGATCCCTGACCCGTCCGTGATCCGTTACTCCGTCATCACCATCCTGCTTCTGCTCGTCTCCTTCGTCGTGCAGCAGTTCCTGCCCGCATTCACGGGCATCCACCAGTCGCGGATATTGTTAGTCCAGCTGGTGTTCCTGTGCGAGGCGGTGACCGTGAGCCAGCCGACGATGCTGCTGCTCGCCTTCATCGGCGGGTTGTTCTGGGACGCCCACTGCGCGATCGGTCCGCACGGCGGGGATCCGGAAGTCTATACCCAGCAGGTCGAGTCCCTGCGCTTCGGCTATTCCATCCTTCTGTTCGGCGCGATGGGATTCCTGATGCAAGGCATCCAGCCGCTTTTCAAACAGGGGAAATGGCAGTTCTCCGCATTTTTATCCGGCGTCGCCATCCTCCTCTACCTTGCCGCCGAGTATGCCATCATCAACTTCGTCCGCGGAGAGTTCGTGCTCTCCAGGGCCACTGTCATGCAGATGCTCTTCACCTCGCTGCTGACGATGCTCTTCTCGCCTCTGGTTTTCTGGCTGCTCTTCCGCGTCGCGAAAGCCTGCGACCACTCCATCAACCCCGACGCCGGTCGCAAGCGCCAGCAAGTCCGCTGACCCCATGGAACCCAGCTACCGACTCCGGCTCTACCTGCTGACAGCCCTCGTGCTCGTCGGCTTCGGCGCGCTGTTGACCCGGCTGTACGAATTCCAGATCGAGCGGCGTGACGACTTCCTCCAACTCGTGCCCGGTAACCGCACCGTCACCGTCCGCGAGCCCGGAATCCGCGGCGAGATCACCGACCGCAACGGCATCACGCTCGCCCGCAATCTCCGCAACTACGAGGTCTCCTTCAACCTCGATGAAATCCGCACCGCCTATCTCACCCAGCACGTCGAGGACCCCACCATCCACCGCCTCGCCAAGGAGGACGGCTTGCCCCGCAAGCGTTCCGAGAAAGACATCGTCGCCATCGTCAAGGACGGCCCCATCAAGGTGCTTGGCGACCAGAAACTCAAACTCGCTAGAAATTTCAAGGCGGGTGACCTGCGCACCCACTTCCTCACCCACGGCGGCCTCATTCCCTACAGCTACCGGTCCGATCTCACTTACGAGGAATTCGCCAAATTCGCCGAGCACAATCTCGAACTGCCCGGCGTCTATCCGAGCATCCGCTCGCAGCGCAAGTATCCATACGGCGCACTCGCCAGCCACGTCCTCGGCTATTTGAAACAATGGGAAAAAGGCGACGTGCCGGACAGCGCCACCCGCAAGTTCAACCACTACATCGGCGATGAAAAAGGCATCGCCGGCGTGGAAGCCACGATGGACGAGATCCTGCGAGGCCCCGAGGGACAGAAAACCATCGTCAAGGACGAGAAGGGCCGCACCATCCGGATGTCCGACTACACCCAGCCTGGCATCGGCGCGAAGCTCAAGCTCACCATCGACGCGCCCGTACAATATCTTTTGGAAAACACCCTGCGCTTCGCCGGACGCGCCGCCGGGGTCGTGATGGACGTGAACACCGGCGAGGTCCTCGCCATGGCGTCCATCCCCGACTATGATCCTAACGATTTCTTCCCAAGCATCACCCGGGCGAATCTCGACGCTTATAACAACAACAAACTCTCTCCGCTGACCAACCGCGCCATCTCCCAGTTCGCGCCGGGATCCACCATGAAAATCCCCACCGCCATCGCCGCGCAGCTCGCGGGCAAGGCGAACAGCCGCTTGTCCTGCAACGGCTACGTCACCTACGGCAACGCCCAGGTGAAATGCTGGATTTACAGGCAGCACAATGGAACCCACGGCGGCCAGAACCTCGCGGAGGCCATCCAACATTCCTGCAACCCCTATTTCAACATCCTCGCCAACACCATCGGCAAGGAAGCCCTCGTCGAAGGCTGCTCGATGGTTAACATCGGCAAGCGCACCGGCATCGAGCTCCCCTCGGAAAATCCCGGCATGCTCCCCGGCAGCCGCATCTGGCGCACCACCTATCCGAAGGCCACGATGACCGGGCATGAGATCGCCATGCTTTCCATCGGCCAAGGCACCGCCATGGCCACCCCGCTGCAAATGTGCGCCGTCACCGCCTGCGTCGCCAACGGCGGGAAATACTATCAGCCCCGTGTCGTCAAACAGGCCGTTTCCGATGACGGCAGGATCCTCGTCGCGGACACCCCGAAGGTGCAGGTCGATCTCATCAAAGCCGGCATCAAACCCGCCGACTTCGAACTTATCCGCAAGGGCATGTCGATGTCCACCAACCAACCGGGCGGCACCTCGGGCAAGGCAAAGCTCGCGAACATCATCGTCGCATCCAAGAGCGGCACCGCCCAGTGCTCCGACAACGGCAAGCTCTCCAACAACTCGTGGGTCATGAGCTTCGCCCCCTACGACAAGCCGAAATACGCCATCTGCATCCTCGTTCAGAACGGCGGCTCCGGCGGCGGCGTCTGCGGCCCACTCGTGAACCTCGTCTTCCGCGGCCTCTTCGCCCGTGACATGAAAGACATCCGCCTCCCCCTGAAACCCGTGACCAAGGTGCCCGGCAACACCGACCGTATCGAAAAAACCATCGAAATCCCCGCGGAGACCATCACCGCCGTGGAAGCCGGAGAAGTCGGCCTGCCACCGGTCGCCACGGTCGCAGCCGCAACCACTCCCCCACCCGCACCGGATGCCTCCGCCCCGACCGCCGATGAAACCCTCGGCGAGACTGGCGGGGAAACCGGAGATATCCCACCCGAAGTTCAGCCCGAACCCACTCCCGACATCATCCCCACCCCCACCATCACCCCCGAGGTCGATGCCGAGGGCTCCGTGATCCCAAAAGCCATCCTCATCCAGGAAAACTGATTCTCCACCACTCCCCATCAAACTCTAACCTACTTACCACCATTAACATGATCCAACATATCAAGAGACTTCTCGGAATCGGCAAACCCGACCCTTCGAGAGGTAACAGCATCATCGTCAACGTTGAAAAACTCGAACGCCGCGTGGCGCTTCTCGAAAACGGCGTGCTCGAAGAATACACCGTCGAGCGCGAGGGCGACCAGAACATCGTCGGCGGCATCTTCAAGGGCCGCGTCAAAAACATCGAGGGCGGCCTCAAGGCGATGTTCGTGGACATCGGCCTCGACAAAAACGCCTTCCTCCACTTCTGGGATGCCATTCCCGCCGCCCTCGACGGCGGCCTGGAGGAAATCCAGCGCGAAGGAAAAAAGAAGCAGCAGAAGAAAATCACCTCCAAGGACATCCCGGACATCTATCCGATTGGTTCGGAGATCGTCATCCAGGTTTCCAAGGGCCCCATCGGCACCAAGGGGCCGCGCGTCACCACCAACATTTCGCTGGCCGGCCGCTACCTCGTGCTCATGCCCTTCACCGAGCAGTTCGGCATTTCCCGCAAGATCGAGGATCCCAAGGAGCGCCTCCGCCTGCGCAAGATCGTCCAGAAGCTCGCCGTGCCCGAGGGCATGGGCATCATCATGCGCACCATCGCCCAAGGCACCCGCGCCCGCCACTTCGTCCGCGACCTGCACATGCTGTTGGAGCAGTGGGATGAAATCGAAGCCCGCCGCGCGAACAACCCCGCCCCAGCCTGCATCTTCCAGGAGCCCGGCCTCATCGAGCGCACCGCCCGCGATTTCCTCACCGACGAGATTGACCAGGTCATCTGCGACGACGCCGCCACCACGGACATGATCCGCAACGTCGCCGGAAAAATCTCCCGCCGCGCCAAGCGCCGCATCCACTACATGCCCTCCGCCGCCGGGCAGCCGATTTTCGAACGCATCAATATCCAGAAGCAAATCGACGAGGCTTTCTCCCGCCAGGTCTGGCTCAAGTGCGGCGGCTACATCGTCATCGACGAAACAGAGGCCCTCATCGCCATCGACGTCAACACCGGCCGCAACCGCGGCTCCAAGGATGTCGATAAAATGATCCTCGAAACCAACGTCGAGGCCGCCGTCGAAGTCGCCCGCCAACTTCGCCTGCGCAACATCGGCGGACTGGTCGTCATCGACTTGATCGACATGCGCCACCGCAAGGACCAGCAGACGGTTTACAAAGCCATCAAGGAGCGTCTCAAGCGCGACAAGGCCAAGACCCAGGTGCTCCAGATTTCCCCCGTCGGCCTGATGGAAATGACCCGTCAGCGGCTCAACGAATCGCTGCGGGACTCCATGTACGAACCCTGCCCGTATTGCCAGGGTCGCGCCCGCGTGAAGACCCCCATGACCATGTCCGTGGAAATCCAGCGCCGCTTGAACACCGTCATCCAGAAACACCGCGACTCGCTTGGAGACAACATCGTCATCGTCAATACCGACGTGCTCAACCGCTTCAAGAGCGAGGACGCCAAGCTCCT
>JBIHZT010000240.1:0-6065 GCA_044240265.1 Luteolibacter sp.
CCCCACGCCGGCAAATCCGCCGGACTGTATTTCACCAGCGAGAGCAGCAATAACAATCCCGCGAGGATCCAGATGATCCCGTAGATCTCATTGGACCATCGCGTGGGCTCGGGGACCTCACCCCGCTTCTTGTTATCCTTGGCTGCCATGAAATGTAGTGCGCCGGGAGCATCCCCCGACTCACGCCCGGGAGCAAGATTGTTTTCAGAGCCGGAAAATAAGGTTTACCTAATTAATCCGAGCTTGGAGCGCTGGATTTCCCGGGCGAATCTCCCCCCGTGCGATTGCTCACGCTGAAAATCCAGGAACCCCTGCCCGGCATTGTCCTGCCGGAAATGGCCGCCGACCATGGCCCGGAGGAGGCCGCGCGCCGCTATCGCGCCATCGTTGTGACCACCCTGCGGCAGCTCCGCGGCCTGACCGACGCGCGGTTGCGGCTGCGCGTCGCTCCCGGAGATGCCCACGAGGCGGTCCGCTTCTGGCTGCTCCCCCGCCTGGCGGACCGGTGGAATCAAGCGGACGCCGTTTTCCGGACCGAGGGCTGGGAAATCGACTTCGGCGGGGATTCCGACCCATTTCCGGTCCAGGCGACCGGTGAGATTCTCTGCCCCTTCCTCGGTGCCCGCTGGGTACATGCCGCGCTGCTTGGACTCGGCCGCACCGCCTCCCATGTCATCGGGCCGGGCGCAGAGGGCGGTGAATATTTCCGCGCCCACGCCACGACCAATTCCGCCGACCTGCCGCCCCGGATTCTGCCGGAGCTCCCAGTCGTGCAAACCAGCCACCACTGGTCACAGACCCTCGACAGCGCGCTCGGCCCGGCCTTGAAGCGCGCTTGGGAAGAGGAAGCATGACACACGGCAGTTATGCGCGTTTCCCTAGAAAGGATGCGTGATTTCAACTGGTAATCAACCCGCGCGGGAACCACGCTCGCAATGCTGAACTCCTTGCATTTCCAGCGCTTTCTCCGTCGCAAAACTCATTCTCCCAATTCATGAAACCACTTGCTCCCATCACTTGTGCGGTCGCCTGCCTGACAGTCGCATCCGCCGCACCGACCGCCCAGCCGCTCAAACCTCGCGCCGCGGCAGCCAGCTCGCAGCAATCGAAATATCCGGCGTCCAACGCCATCGACGGCAAGGCCACCGACGACTCGCGCTGGGTCAGCGAAGCATCGGACAAGTCCGCGTGGCTCGCGATCGACCTCGGTGAAAAACGCAAGCTTGCGGGCATCCACCTCTTCACCGGATTCGGCGAGAAGGATGTCATCGAGTCCTTCAAGGTCGAGTTCTGGAGCGATGGCAAGTGGGTCGGCATTCCTTCGGCGGAAGTCAGCGCCAACAAGTCGAACGCACTCGCCATCGCCTTCGACCAAACCGTCAGTGTGGATACCGACAAGCTCCGCCTCTCGGTCATCGCCAGCCACCAGGGAGTAGCCCGCGTGAAGGAAATCGTCATCTGGCCCAGCGAAGTCGGAGATCTTCCTGCCTTGACGAAATCCGGCGGCTCCGCCGTTGGATCCGCCCAGTCCGACATTGTCCCGATCTATCTGAATCAAAGCGGCTTCAACCTCGGCAAACCGAAGCGGTTCACCGCCCCCACCCTCGCGGACGGCACCCGCTTCATCGTCCGGCAGGCCAAGGGCGGAGCGGCGCTCGCCCAGGGAACCCTCCAGAACCACATCGGCGACTTCTCCGGCTTCAATCCGCAAAGCAACGACGAGTTCGTCGTCGAAGCCGGCGGACTCGTCTCCGTCCCCTTCCGCATCGGCCAATGGTGGCTGGAGCGCGTCACCTATCAGGGAGCCGTCGATTTCATGATCGACAGCCGCCACTACGTCGGCAACGACCGCGCCGTCTGCAAGGGCTCCTTCGGCTGGCGCGACGACCACCACTTCGGCTGGGAACTGCACACACTGGTGCCACAGTTCATCTCGAATCCATCCGCCTACGAGCGCATGCCGCGACAGGTGAAGTATGAAAAACCGAAGGATGCAAAACTCTGGGGCGCGCTCGAAGCTCCCTCGGGAAACGCGCCGGACATCGTGAAGCTCATCCACTGGGGCGCGGACGTCATCGTCACCCAGAAGCTCGCCCACGAGATGCTGAAATCCCAGCTCGCCTACTTCCTCTACGCCTGGCCCGCGCTGGAGTCCTATCTGCCCGCGCAGAACTATCAGGTCGTCCGCGACTATGCCTTCGCCACTTGGGCGGATCCGAAAAACGACCATAAATACCCCTACGACGAGAGCCCGGAGCACAACCTGCTGGCTTTGAAAACCAAGCTCGGCAGCACCAAGGGCTCGCTGCCTCCCGGCTTCTCCGTCGAGCCGAACCTCATGATGCATGAAGTGGCGAAACGCGAAAAACGCCCGGACGCCGGCACTTACCTCGACGCCGCCCTCAAGCAGGCGGAATGGATCGTGAAAAACCTCGATTGGAACGACCCGCAAACCACCAAGGGCCAGCGCATGAGCGAGTTCATCACCGTCACCGGCCTCGCCCACCTCCTCCGCGAATACCCGGAACGCGCGCCCAAGGGATTACCTGCCAAACTCAACGAGTGGGCCAAGGTCGTCGTCCGCCGCTCCGACAACCTCTGGGACTTCCGCAAGCTCGACGACAAGGACCGCTGGACGCCGATGGGTGACTCCCCGCAGAAATGGAACGAGCCCGGCAACGTCATCGGCCTGCCCGCGCCCATCCTTGCCGCCCGTGAATTCATCACCGACGCAAAAACCCAACAGCGTCTCGACGAACTCGTCTGGTCGCACTTCGACGGCATGTTCGGCCGGAATCCGGTGGGCCGTCATTTCTCGTTCGACGCGCCGCGCGAGATCGAAGGCGTCGAGCACGGTTGGTTCAAGTTCCACCACGGCGGCATCGGCCGACTCGCCGACGCGCGCTTCGTCATCGATGGCAGCCCGAAGAACGCCCACTATCCCTATCATCCGGAAGTCGGCGACATCGGCTGGACCGAGGGCTGGATCCAGTTCAACACCGCCTATGACATCAGCCTCTCCTACCTCGCCTGGAGCGAGACGGAAATCCAACTCACCCGCGGGGGCGACGAATTGTTAGTCCGCCTCAAGGCACCGCTCAACTTCGACTACGCCAAGGTGGAAACCGGCACCGTTCTTGTCGCCAGCGGCCAGGGCGACGTGGAATCCGTCACCGTCACCGAGGACTCCGCCAACTCCCCCACCCTCACCGGCCGTATCAAGCTCCAGCCAGGAAAGCCCGCTGTCAAAGCGGACAAGTCGCTCCAGTTCACTCCCGGCAGCACCATCCAGGCGAGCTATGGCTACGGCTACCTCGGCCATCAAGCCACCGCGAAACCCTAACGAAAACCCGCATGCCACTCCGTCTTTGCTCGCTCGCACTTTGCCTGCCGCTGTCACTCGCCTCCGCCGCGCCGGAAAAATCCACCGCCCTCTGGTATGACAAACCGGCCACCGCCTGGACCGAGGCCCTGCCCGTCGGCAACGGCAGCCTCGGCGGTATGATCTTCGGCGGCACCGACAAGGAGCGCATCCAGTTCAACGAGCAGACGCTCTGGACCGGCGACGAGATCAAGATGGGCAACTATCAGCCCTTCGGCGACCTCTGGCTGGATTTTCCCCAAATGGCAGCCACCGGCTACCGCCGCGAGCTCGACCTATCAGACGCCGTCCACCGCACCCGCTTCACCGCCAACGGAGTGAATTTCACCCGCGAGGTTTTCTCAAGCCACCCGGACAATGTGATGGTCATCCGCCTCAGCGCCGACAAGCCCGGCGCGATTTCCGGCACCATCCGCCTCACGGACATGCACAAGGCGAAGGTCTCCGCCACGGGCGAAACCCTCACCGCCACCGGCTCGCTGGAAAACGGCCTCACCTACGAATCGCGGGTCAAAATCCTAGCGGAAAACGGCAAGCTCTCAACCAGCGGAAACAATCTAACGCTGGAGGGAGCCGACTCCGCCACCCTCCTGCTCGCCGCCGCCACCGACTTCGCTAACAGCCCGGCACAAAACTGGCGCGGCGAAAAACCCGCCCCCAAGCTCGACCGCATCCTCGCCGCCGCTTCCAAAATACCCTTCGAGCAACTCAAGTCCGCCCACGTCGCCGACCACCAGGCGCTCTTCGGCCGCGTGAAAGCCAACTTCGGCCCCTCCCGCGACGACCTGCCCACGGACCAGCGCCTCGCAGCCTATCAGAAAACCCACGATCCCGGACTCGACGCGCTGTTTTTCCAATACGGCCGCTACCTCATGATCGGCAGCTCACGCCCCGGCGGTCTGCCCGCCAACCTCCAGGGCATCTGGAACCAGGACATGAAACCCGCGTGGTATTCCGGCTACACCACCAACATCAACGTGGAGATGAACTACTGGCTCGCCGAGCCCACGAATCTATCCGAGTGCCACCAGCCGTTCTTCGACTGGCTGCGCAACCTCGCCACCGTGAGAAAGAAAAACGCCCAGCCCGCGCTCGCCGCCAAACGCGGCTGGACCGCCTACAGCACGAACAACCCGATGGGCGGCAACTCGACCTGGGGCATCCACCGCCCCGGCCCCGCCTGGATGACCCAGCACCTCTGGACGCACTATGAGTTCACCGGCGACAAGGAGTTTCTCAAAACCCGCGCCTACCCCGCGCTCAAGGAACTCGTCGAATACTGGGAGGATTTCCTCGTGGAAGGCCCGGACGGCAAACTCATCAGCCCCGCCGGTTGGTCGCCGGAGCATGGGCCGGTGAAAAAGGGCGACAAGATCGTCCTCCAGGAAGGCAACCGCGATCCACAGCCCGGCGCGTCCTATGACCAGCAGATCGTCTGGGATCTCTTCACCAACTACATCGACGCATCCGAAGACCTCGGCATTGACGCCGGATACCGCGCCAAAGTCGCCGCCATGCGCGACAAACTGCTAGGTCCGAAAATCGGCAAATGGGGACAGATCCAGGAATGGATGCAGGACGTGGATGATCCGAAAGACAAACACCGTCACGTCTCCCACCTCTTCGCCGTGCACCCCGGCCGCCAGATCAACCCGGTCAGCACGCCGGAGCTCGCCGCCGCCGCGAAGGTTTCGCTCAACGCCCGCGGCGACGCCGGCACCGGCTGGAGCAAGGCGTGGAAAATCAACTTCTGGGCCCGCCTCGCCGATGGCAACCACGCCCACAAGATCCTCAAAGGCCTGCTCGCGCCCGTCGGCAAAGGCGGCAGCACCCACGACAACCTCTTCAACTCCCACCCGCCGTTTCAGATCGACGGCAACTTCGGCTCCACCGCCGGCATCACCGAGATGCTCCTGCAAAGCCATGTCCGCAAGAACGGTATCTACCTGATCGATCTGCTCCCCGCCCTGCCGGACGCTTGGAAAGACGGCACCATCACCGGCCTCCGCGCCCGCGGCGGCTTCGATGTGGATCTCGCGTGGCGCGACGGCAAACTACTCAAAGCGGTCATCACCTCCCAGCAAGGCGGCAAGGCCTACCTCCGCGCCAACGGCAAAATCGAAACCATCACCCTGCCTCCTAACGGCAAACACGAGACCCACTGACGGTCACTTGGTTTTCAATTTGAGAACCGTGATGGAATACGGCGCGACGGTGTAGGTGAACCTGGGCTTGATGTTCGAAACCTGGGAAACCACCGCCACCACCTTGCTCGGCTCAGCCCGCGAGTTGGTGGCCTCAGGCGCGGCGGATAGAGTTTCCGCCTCGGCGGTCGGCGCGACCGCGCCCACGCCCTTGAGCTCGATTTCCAGCGCTTGTTCCGCCTGCAAGGGGTTGACGATTTTCACAAAAGTCATGCCGCTCTTGCTGTCGCGGGTCACGGTGCCTTGAAGCTCGCCGCCGCTGAATTTCGCCTTGAGGATCTCGTCGCCGACATTGCGGCTGAACATCCGGAAGGCATGATAGCTCGGCGCGCCGTACGCGTTGAGCGCGTCATAACCGATGAGGTCGGGCCGCCATTGGTATTCGTTCAGGTTGACGAAAAGCGGGGCGTAACACTGCATGGTGACGAGGTCGGAGTTGCGCTCCATCGCCGCCATCCACGCGGCGTCGCCGATAGCGG
>JBIHZT010000241.1:0-6046 GCA_044240265.1 Luteolibacter sp.
TTTCGCGTCCTCGGGATAAGGCTGGGATTCGGCACGGGGGGAAATCATACTGCGGGTGATGCCAGTCGATGACCGAGTGATAGAAACCGACGCGCAGGCCCTCGGCGCGGAGGGCGTCGGTGATTTCCCGGACCAGATCCCGGTTGAGGATGTCGCCGGCGTCGGACTGGGTGAGTTTGGAATCGTGGGGGGCGAATCCATCGTGGTGTTTGGTGGTGAAAACGACGTATTGGCATCCCGCCTGTTTGGCGAGGGCGTCCATTCTTTCGCGAATCCCGGAGCCGGCTTGAACTTGGGTATGGTCTGGGAGGCGTATTCGTAGGTATCGGCACCGACGAACTTCTGGATCCATTCCATGCCGCCGCCCTGAAGACGCCCTCCATCCCCAGCGAAGTTCACACCCGGGAGTTGGGCGAAATTCAAGCGGTGGCCTGGAATTCCCCTGCGTTTCGAAGACATTCAGAGTCGCGCCACCCGGACACAAAAAAGCCTGCAATCTTTTGAATTGCAGACCTCTGAAATGGAGCCGGCTATCAGAGTCGAACTGATGACCTACTGATTACAAATCAGTTGCTCTACCACTGAGCTAAGCCGGCGCAAGTAACTTGAAGTCGGGGGATTCCAAAACGAAAAACCTGATCAAATTTTTGACGTTGTAGCCGAATCGTCACTGAATAAATCGGTGACGCCCCGCTAGGAACGCGCGGGAGGGAAACAACCTCATGCAATGCCGTCAAGTTTTCTTGGGAAAAGTTGGCGGAGTCATTGTCAGCCAGCGTCGTCTTCACCCATTTTAACGTCTTCACCCGTTTTAACGTGGAACCACCCTTGCCCGTGATCCTGGCCCGGTTCCTCACGCGATACCTGGGACGGACCGCGATGGGGATATGGGCTTGGAGAGGAAAAGGCTGGGACTGATCATTCCTCGGCCTCGGGAGCCTTGGGGAGCTTGTCCACCTCTTCAAGGAGGTTGACGATTTCGACACCGCGGACGGCGGAGGCGTCGTGGAGGAAGCGCAGGACGGGGGTGGACTTGAGGACCACGCGTTTCATCACCTTGGACTGGATGGAGCCGTGGTCCTTGTTCAACTTTGCGATGACGGACGCGGCCTCGCCACCGAGTACGCCGATCCAGACCTTACCTTCCTTGAGGTCCTGCGTGACCTCAACCTCGCTAACCGTCACGAGGCGGTTGTGCCATTCGTAATCTTTCTGAATGACGTTGCCGATTTCACGGCGGAGGAGTTCGTTGACTCGATCGAGGCGGCGGGACATGGAGGTAAAAGCTGAGATGCTGAAAACTGAAATGCTGAAATAAAAATGAGAGACGCTGAAACCTCTGAATTTCAGCTTTTCAGCATTTCAGAGTTTCAGCATTTGCCTCACAGTGTTTGCGCGTATTTCTCGAGTTTGTAGCACTCGATGATGTCGCCCTCCTGATATTCGTTGAACTCGCCGAGGCGGATGCCGCATTCGAAGTTGGTGCGGACTTCTTCGACTTCGTCCTTGAAGCGGCGGAGCGTGGACATGCGGCCGTCGAAGACGGGGACACCTCCGCGGATGACGCGGGCGTGGGCCTTGCGGTGGATGCGGCCGTCGGTGACGAAGGAACCGGCGACACGACCACGGTTGAGCTTGAAGATCTGGCGGACTTCCGCATGGCCGATGACGGTCTCGCGGGTGAGTGGTTCCAACAGTCCGAGCATGGCCTCGCGGACCTGGTCGATGAGTTCGTAAACGACGGAGTAGAGTTTGACTTCGACTCCGGCGGCTTTGGCGGATTTTACGGCCTTGGCCTCGACCTTGACGTTGAAGCCGAGAATGATCGCGTCGGTGGAGACGGCGTAGGCGATGTCGGATTCCGTGATCGGACCGGCGGCGGCGGTGATGAATGAGGACTCCACCTTGTCGGACTCAATCGCGAGCACGGCTTTTTTGATCGCCTCGACGGAGCCTTGCACGTCGCACTTGAGGATGAGCTTGAGCTGGGCCTTGCCACCACCATCGCGGACCATCGAATAGAGGTCCTCCATGCGATTGCGGTGCTGGGGCTTGAGGCGCACCAAGCGCTGGGCTTCCTGACGCTCGGAGGCAAGGGCCTTTGCCTCGCGCTCGGATTTCATCTCGGTGAGATGATCGCCGACGTTCGGGAGTTCCTCGAATCCAACAACTTCGACAGGCATGCCGGGGTGGGCGGATTTGACGGCGACGCCGCGGTCGTTGATGAGCGAGCGGACCTTGCCGGCAAACGGACCGCAGATGAAGGGCGTGCCGACCTTGAGGGTGCCGGACTCGACGATGACTGTGGCGGTGGTGCCGCGGCCGGGGACCACACGGGCCTCAATGACGGCGGCGCGGGCGGTGGATTTCGGGTTGGCCTTGAGTTCGAGCACTTCCGCCTGGAGAGCCATGAGGTCGAGCAGGTCGTCCATGCCTTTGCCGGTAAGGGCGGAGACTTCGGCGAATTCCGTGTCACCACCGAAGTCGGTGGTTTGTAGGCCGTGCTCGGCGAGCTGGGACTTCACGCGGTCCACGTTGGCGGACGGGAGATCGCACTTGTTGATGGCGACGATGATCGTCTTCTTCGCCTTTTTGGCATGTTTGATGGCCTCGATGGTCTGCGGCATGATCCCGTCATTGGCGGCGACGACGAGCACGATGATGTCTGTAATGTCGGCGCCACGGGCCCGCATGTCCGAGAAAATGGCATGGCCCGGAGTGTCGAGAAAGGTGATTTCGAGGCCGTTGTGGATGACCTGATAGGCGCCGATGTGCTGGGTGATGCCGCCGGCCTCGCCAGCGGTGATCTTGGTCTTGCGGAAGTAGTCGAGGATGGAGGTCTTGCCGTGATCGACGTGGCCCATGATCGTGATGATCGGCGGGCGGTACTTCAACAGGTCCACCGGTTCTTCGATGACGGCTTCCGGCTCTTTGATGATTTCCTCGACCTTGTGGAATCCCTTGTCCTTGTCGCGCTTTTCGCGCTCGAACACAAAACCGTGGATCTCGCAGATTTTAGCGGCGATTTCCGGCTCCAACGGCTGGTTGGGAGCGGGAAAGACGCCGATCTTGATGAGATCCGCCATGATGTTGAATGGCTTCAATCCGAGGCGGGCCGCCAGGTCGGGAACCAGGATCGGGGGCTTGATGACAATGAGTTTCGGATCATCGGAAACTTCATCGTCGGCGGCGCTGGAAGTGGCGACTTCGGGTGTGGAAGTAGCATTCGCCGCCGGATGGGCTTCGCTTTTGGCGATCTTGACTTGGAGGTCGTCCTCTTTGTCGAGGAGTTTGGAAATGGTGCCAATGACTGCCTTGCCGGTGCGCGTGGTTTTGCGGATTTTCGGCTTCTTGTCCTCGGCGAACAAGTCCAGAGCGTTGGCCTTTTGCGCCTCGAGAGCGCTGGGAGCAGGTGGGACGACCTCGGCGTCCTTACGTTGGCGCTCGCGGCGTGAAGGTTTCTTGGTCGTGTCGAGGAGATCGAGGACCTTGGATTTTTCGGGAGAGCTATCGCTATTTTCGGGCATCCGGGCTGTCTGCAGAGTTCGTGGAAGTGATGGAATGGAAATAAAAGTCGTGGTTTTGAATTAGTCGTTTGATGCGGCGACGGCGGAGCCGCTGACGATGCCATGGGCGCGGGTGAGGATCGCCTCGGCTGCCTCCTCGGTGATTTCAAGAGCGGCCGCGATGTAGTCGGCCGGCATGTCGATCACCAACTCGGGGTTGAATCCTCCCGCCAGGGTGAGTTTGTTGGCCAACTCGTCGGTGATGCCGAGCTGTTCGCCGAGGGTGTGGGCTGCACCGCCGATTTTCTCCTTGAACTGCTCTTCCTTGGACTCGTCGCGGCGGACTTGGACGTCCCAGCCCATGAGACGCGAGGAAAGGCGCGCATTCTGGCCCTTGCGGCCGATGGCTTTGCTGAGGTCGGCTTCATCGACGGTGACGTGAACGACATGGTTTGCCTCGTCGACAACAATGGAGCGGAGTTCGGCGGGCTTGAGCGCCTCGCGGACGAATTCCTTGGGATCCTCGCTCCAGCGGATGATGTCCACTTTCTCGTTGTTGAGCTCGCGGACGATGTTTTTGACGCGCGCGCCGCGCATGCCGACGCAGGCGCCGACGGGATCGACTTTCGGGTCGCTGCTCCAGACGGCGACTTTGGTGCGGAATCCGGCTTCGCGGGCGATGCCGCGGATTTCCACGGTGCGGTCGGAAATTTCATTCACCTCGGCTTCGAAAAGGCGGCGGACGAAGTTCGGGTGGCTGCGGGAAAGAATGATTTCCGGTCCGCGGCCTTCGTTTTCCACGGCCAGGACGTAAGCGCGGATGCGGTCGCCGATGTTGTAGTCCTCGCCCTGCACGCGCTCGCGGTTGGGCATGATGCCCTCGAATTTCCCGAGGTCGATCATCACGTCGTTGCGCTCGAAGCGGCGGACGGTGCCGGAGACCACGTCGCCGGCGCGGTCCTTGAATTCCTCGTAAATCATCTCCTTTTCCGCCTGGCGGAGGCGCTGCATCATCGTCTGTTTGGCGGTCTGCACGGCGATGCGGCCGAAGTCCTTGGGCGTGACATTGAATTCCTGGGTGTCGCCGATTTGGGCCTGAGGATTCTTCTTCAGAGCGGTGGAGAGGGGGACTTGGTTGAACTTGTCCGTGTGCTCCTCATCCGGGACGACCGTCAGGATCGCGTAAATCTTGGTTTCGCCCTTTTTCGTATCCACTGCGGCGCGCAACGTCTCGATGGCATCGGCACCGGGAACCATTTTGCGGTAGGCGGATATGAAGGCGAACTCCAGCGCGGCAACGACCTTTTCGCGGTCGATTCCTTTTTCCTTTTCGTAATACTCGATGAGGGCGACGATATCGTTAGTCATGGCGGCTATGGATGCACTGGCTGCTGATGTCTGGAGACGCAAAAGAGTGGGTGCGAGACCCACTCCTTTCTTTCGTCAGAAGCTGTGCGGGAAGCTTGTAAAGCGGCGGGATTTCAGTTGCAAGCCGAAACTCGGAGATGACGCCGGGCGGAGGAAAACCGTGCTTCGCGGCTGCGTCCGGTTCAGCGGAAGTGCCGTCTCACTTCGAACTCGGGATGGGTTTCGATGATTTCCGAATTGGGAAAACGATTCTCAAATTCCGGAAACCAAGTGTCGCCCGGATGATGCCCGTAAACGTGGCTGACCAGCAAATCCTCCAGATTCGGCAGAAACGCCGCGTAAATTTCCGATCCGCCAATGATGAATACGCGCCCGTGGATTCCCGGAAGCTCGTTTAGGTCGCCTGGACGGTGGATGACTTCCACACCGTCCGCCGACCACGTTGCGTCGCGGCTGAGCACGATGTTCCGCCGCTTCGGCAGCGGGCGGCCGATGGATTCGTAGGTTTTCCGGCCCATTACGATCGGGTGGCCGGAAGTGGTGCGTTTGAAAAACGCGAGATCGTCCGGTAAATGCCATGGTAGTGTTCCCTCCCTCCCGATCACGCGTTCCGGGGTCATGGCGACGACTGCTGTTAGATAAATTTTCATGATTCTTCCTCCTGGTCCGCGCCGTAGTGGAAACTGTGAAGGATCCTATGGCCGATCGGGGCGAACAGCAGTCCGGCAAGAACCAGAAAGGCCAGTCCGGAGTATAGTGCGTAGGCCCCCGCGAAAATCTTGCCGCCTTCGGATTTCATGTCATCCACGGGTCCCATCCCGCCGAGAATCATCGACGCGTTGAGAAACGAATCCATCCACGATAGTCCCTCGAAATTTCGATAGCCTATCATTCCCGCGAAAAGCGATGCGCCGACCAGTGCCGCGACGACCAAAAATGAATGCGCGAGCCGCCGGAGGAACTCGGCCTTTGAAATCAAGGCGTCGGAGCGATTTTCGTAGCGGAACATGTGATTAAACCGCCACAGCCCCCTTGATGTGCGGATGTGGATCGTAGTTTTCCAGACGGATGTCGTCAATGGTGAACGCGTCAATTTCCTTCACCGCCGGATTCAGCCACAAGGTCGGCAGAGGGCGCGGCTCGCGGCCCACTTGCAGCTCGGTTTGCTCCAA
>JBIHZT010000242.1:0-6025 GCA_044240265.1 Luteolibacter sp.
AGACGGCCACGACACCTCCGGCCTCCCCATCGAAAAGCTCTACACCACGCCCGAGGACATGGTGGAAGTTTACGAAGCACTCCAGCCGATCGGCCGCTTCCTGTTCGCCGCCACCTTTGGCAACGTTCACGGCTCCTACAAGCCCGGCGCGGTCAAACTCAAGCCATCCATCCTCCGCGACGGTCAAAAGGCCGTCATGGACAAACACGGCGCGGCTGCGGAAATGGACCTCGTTTTCCACGGCGGATCCGGCACCTCCGAGAGCGACCTCCGCGAGACACTCGACTACGGCGTCGTCAAAATGAACATCGACACCGACACGCAATACGCGTTCACCCGCCCGATCGTCACCCACATGTGCCAGAACATCGAAGGAGTGCTCAAAATCGACGGCGAAGTCGGCGACAAGAAGCACTACGACCCCCGTTCCTATCTGAAAAAAGGCGAGGCCAGCCTTTGCGAGCGGATGAAGGTCGCCTGCGACGACCTACGCTCCACCGGCCAGACGATCTTCGGAAAAGTTTGATCCGTCTGACAGGGCGGCCGTGGTTTTTCCGAGGCCGCCTTTTTTTATCCTCAAATTGCATGTCCGAAAAAAAAGCATTCCGGGAACACCCGCTCGCCAACATCCTGATCAACGTCATCATTCCAGTGTTGATCCTGAGCTATCTCAGCAAGGATCCGGATCTGCAGGCGAAACTCGGCAAAGTCGCCCGGCATTGGCACATCGGCCCGCTCAAGGCAATGGGCTTGGCGCTGCTGTTGCCGCTTGGCTACGGCGCCTGGCACTACTGGAAGACCCGCAAGGGCAATTTCTTCTCCGCGCTCGGCCTCGTCTCCGTGCTGCTTTCCGGCGGACTGACCGTCTATCTGTGGAATCAAAACGGCACGGTGAAGCCGAATGCCGGACTCCTCTTCGGCCTCAAGGAAGCATTGATCCCACTCGTGTTGGGCGTCGCCATTCTCACCTCGCACCGCTCCACGACCCCGCTCATCCGGGTTTTTCTTTATAACGATACCATCTTCGACATCCCGAAAATCGAAAACCGTGTCGCCGAGATTTCCGGCCAAGGCGAGTATGACAAACTCCTGCTAGGAGCCACCCGTCTCTTCGCCACCTCGTTCTTTCTCAGCGCGCTGATGAACCTCGGTCTCGCCCAGTGGTTCTTCCGCGGCTTCGATGCCACCGCCATCGACGCGTTGGAAAAATACAACGCCATCATCGCCCAGGTCACCGGCTGGGGCTTCGCGGTCATCGGAGTGCCGATCCTGATTTTCCTCTTTTTCACCCTGCGCAGCCTGCTCAAAGGCTTGCAAAAAATCACGGGCTTCAAGGACGAAGAACTGATGCTCCCCCGCTGACCGAAAAAAGCAGGACCTCCCGCGACGGGCGACACTGCTTGGGAAAAAACCGGGCGGATCAGTCCACCAGGTTATCCACCCGCTGCGCCAGCTCGATGTCGAGCTCGGTCACTCCACCCGCATCGTGGGTCGTTAGCTTGAGTGTCACCTTGGTGTGCTTGATGGTGATGTCCGGGTGGTGCTGCGCCTCCTCCGCGATCTCCGCGAGATCGTTGACGAAATCAATCGCATCCATGAATTCCTCGAACTCAATGGTCCGGGTGATCGCTTTTTTTTCGTAGTCCCATTCAGGGCATTTTTTCAACGCGCTGGTGAGATCATCATCTTCAAGAAGTTCGGACATGTTTTAAATCGGGAAATTGTTCGGCGAAAGATTGCGGCGTCGCCTTTACCATTGGCAAGCCCGTTTCGCCGCTTCTTGAAAATCATCCGCCGCAACGTTGCAAATCCCGGTGAATCCATTTAAGTTTCACGCGTGAAAAATTTCATTCCGCTATTGATCCTCGGTCTCGTGATGTCCGCTTGTGCGCCATCCACCCCGCAGGCGCGCATCGCAAGGTATCCGGAAAAATTCAATGCTCTCAGCAGGAAGGAACAGAACCTCGTCCAGCAGGGGCGGATCGCCCAAGGCATGTCGCCGGATGCCGTCGTCCTCGCCTGGGGATTTCCCGACCAGCAATTTGAAGGTTCCAGAAATTCCAAGCAGACGAAACGCTGGGACTACGCCTCGACCGTTCCTGTTTACTCTCCCGCCTTTGCCTACGGAAGCTACGGATATGGCTATGGCAGATACGGGCCCTATCGAAATTACGGATATTTCGGTCCAGGCCCTGGCTTCGGTCCCGAGGTCGCTTACCTCCCCTACCGGGTTGCATCCGTCTGGTTCGTCGACAACGCCGTCGATTCCTGGGAGCGCGTCCGCTGACCAATTCCCAAAGACCTTGGCTTGCATTTTCCTCCGTGATCGCAATTCTCACGCCAGTCCAAGTCACCATGAATTTCAAATCACTCCTCGCCATCGCCGCAGCGGTTTCCACGGCCGCCCTGTTTTCCTCCTGCTCCTCCGTGTCATCCGGCGGATCCGGTCTCGCCGCTTACCACGCTTACGACCGCCCGACCAAACTTCCCGGCAACCCCGGCAACGTGAAGGTCAAAGTCTCCCTCAGCAAGCAGCGGGTTTACGTCATGGAAGGCTCGGAAGTGCTTCTCGCCATGCCCGTGTCGGTCGGAACACCCTCAACCCCGACACCTGCTGGAAATTTCACCATTTTCAACAAGGAACACAAACACCGCGCTAACACCCACGGCTACGCCTACAAGGGTGGAGACATCCGCAAGACCATGCTCAGCAGCCGCCCGGCCGGTTACTCGTTCAAGGGTACGCCGATGCCATACTGGTGCGAATTCAAGCCTAACTACGGCTTCCACACCGGCTGGGTCAAACACCAGCCCTGCACCCACGGCTGCGTCCGCATGCATGAGAATCTCGCCCCGAAGTTCTACCGGCTCGTGAAAGTCGGCACTCCCGTAAATATTGCCTATTCGCAACCCGAAGACGCCTCCGTCGGTAATATCCAGCTTCCTCCGGACGCTGGTCCGCTGCCTGACTATGCCGGCTCCATGTATGTCGGCGACGGCTACTTCGACCGCCACTCCTCACCGAAATACGATTGATCCCGGCCGTTCCGGAAATTTCCCAACTCACCGAAAGGCCTCGCTCTCCAGCGGGGCCTTTTTCGTTCAGCCGACCGCCAACCGGGCAGCCAACGCCCCAAGCACGATGCCGAACGCCCCGTCGATCCATCTGCCCGCCGACTCGTAACGCGATCGCAACGGCCGCCATTGCAGCACGCACGCCCACAGCGACCAAAGAATTCCCGCCTGCCCGACTACGATTCCCCAAATCGCGAACGGCCACCACTCGGGTCGCTCGCCTCTCAGAAATGGAGCACTCACCGCAGCAATGAATATCGCGGCTTTCGGGTTGAGCAGATTGCAAAAAAGCCCCCGCAGAAATGGCTGCCGCACTGAGGTCAGGGTGTTGGTATCCACCTTCACGCCCGAGTACCAGCCTACAAAAACCTCCCTTAATAGTCGATACGCCAGCCACATCAGATAGGCCACCGCCGCCCAGCGCAACACTTCCCTCAACACCGGCAATCGTTCGAATGCCAGTGCCAATCCTCCCACGGCCAACGTCGCATGCACCGCCAGACCGCACGCGATGCCCAATGCCATGCGCACTCCGGTCCGCGCACCCGTCTTCAGAGCCGTCCGCGTCAGCAGGATCATGTCCGGCCCCGGGCTGAACTGCCCCAACGCCATCACACCCGCGAAGGCCAGCAGCTCCATGGCGCCACTCATTCCTCTCCGCGTTCCATTTTCACCGCCACCACATACGCCAGCACCGCCTTTTCATCCGCCGACTCCAAGCCGGCGTGGCCGATCATTTTCGGCACCGCCGTCTGCCACTCGTCGATGTCCAGGTCCTGCGGCAGCTTGTAACGGTGGCACTCGCCGCAGTGCAGCATGTAAACTTCGTGCCCGCGTTGAATCTCGCCCAGCGACTTACCCGCCTTTTTCGCCATCGCCGCGCTTGGGTTCGGCACCTCCGCAATTCCTCCTTCCGCTGGCTCGCCGCCTGCTTCCAGGTCGCCCATGTCCGGCGGTGGTCCCATCCCCCCGCAGGAGGTCAGCCAAAACGCCGCCAAAGCCACCATCGCAAATCCATTTCGCATGCTCGGAAGCTACGCACACCCGTCTTCGCCACTCAACCCCCGAAATCAAGTTCACCTGCAAGGTGATCGATTTTGACAAATCCCCCGCCCTCACTAACCTCCGACCCGTTCCAAGTGAAGGCGGCAGAATACCGTCCAATTTCCCCAACGATCCGCTAAGCTAATGAACACACTGCGCAACTTCACCACCGGCGTAAAAGGCAAATTCCAGTCCCTCTCCACCCTTGCCAAATCCGCTCAAACTCGCAGCTTCCATCCGGACCTTCTTGAAACCGGCCGCCAGTCACTCAGCGCCGCTTGATTTTCCCACGAATTCCTATCGATCGATTTAAGAACATGCACCTATATCAGGATTACTTGGCAGAAATTGAGGAACGCAAAACCGTAGGTTTGCACCCCAAACCCATCGACAGCGGCGCACTGACAGCGGAGATCATCGCGCAAATCAAAGACCCCTCCAACGAGCACCGGAAGGACTCTCTCAACTTCCTGATCTACAACACCCTTCCCGGCACCACCCACGCGGCAGGTGAGAAGGCCCGCTTCCTCGAGGAAATCATTCTTGGCAAGTCTGCCGTGGAAGAAATCTCCACCGCCTTCGCCTTCGAGCTGCTCTCCCACATGAAAGGCGGAGCGTCCATCAATACCCTTCTCAACCTCGCGCTCGGTGAAGATGCCGACATCGCCCGACAAGCCGCCGAGGTTCTCAAGACCCAGGTCTTCCTCTACGATGCCGATGCCGCGCGTCTCAAGACCGCCTACGAGGCCGGCAACCCGGTCGCAAAAGACATTCTGGAAAGCTACGCCGCGGCCGAGTTCTTCACCAAGCTGCCGCCCGTTCCCGAGGAAGTCCAAGTCGTCACCTACATCGCCGCAGAGGGCGATATCTCGACCGACCTCCTTTCTCCCGGCAATCAGGCCCACTCCCGCTCCGACCGCGAACTGCACGGCAAGTGCATGATCAACGAAAAGGCCCAGGCGGAAATTAAAGCCCTGCAAAAGCTCCACCCCGACAAGAGCGTCATGCTCATCGCGGAAAAAGGTACCATGGGCGTCGGTTCCTCCCGCATGTCCGGCGTGAACAACGTCGCTCTCTGGACCGGCAAACAGGCCAGCCCTTACGTGCCATTCGTCAACCTCTTCCCCATCGTCGCAGGCACCAACGGCATTTCACCGATTTTCCTCACCACCGTCGATGTCACCGGCGGCATCGGCCTCGACCTCAAGAACTGGGTCAAGAAGACCGATGCAGAAGGAAAAACCGTCCTCAACGAGGCAGGAGATCCGGTTCTGGAACAAGCTTACTCGGTCGAGACCGGAATCCTCCTCACCATCAACACCAAGGAGAAAAAACTCTATGGCAATGGCAAAGAGCTGGCCGATATCTCGAAGGCGTTCACCCCTCAGAAACTTGAGTTCATCCGGGCAGGTGGCTCCTACGCCATCGTCTTCGGCAAGAAACTCCAGACCTTCGCCGCCGAAACTTTGGGAATCGAAACACCCACCGTCTTCGCTCCCGCCAAGGAAATTTCCCACGAAGGACAGGGACTCACCGCCGTCGAAAAAATCTTCAACCGCAACGCCGTCGGCAGCACTCCAGGTCTTACCTTGCACGCCGGTTCCGACGTCCGCGTCACCGTCAACATCGTCGGCTCGCAAGACACCACCGGACTGATGACCTCGCAGGAGCTTGAGGCCATGGCCGCCACCGTCATCTCACCCACGGTCGATGCCGCCTATCAATCAGGCTGCCACACCGCCTCCGTCTGGGATAAAAAGGCGCAGGCTAACATCCCCAAGCTGATGTCCTTCATGCAGGGCTTCGGGCTCATCACCGCCCGCGACCCGAAGGACGGCTATCACGCCATGACCGACGTCATCCACAAGGTCCTCAACGACCTAACCGTGGACGACTGGGACATCAC
>JBIHZT010000007.1:0-19167 GCA_044240265.1 Luteolibacter sp.
GACCCGGCTGCCTCCGGCGCAGGCAAAATTGTTAGCCGGCCTCGACCGCGGACTGGAAGCGGGACATTCGATCACCGCTGCCTTCGCGAGCGACGCCGGAAACATCACGGATCTCGAGCGCGGCATCATCGGCGCCGGTGAGCGCGGCGGCAAGCTGGCACCCGCATTCCAACATCTGGCGGACTATTTCGGGATGCTGGCCGCCGCCCGCCGGAACGTCGTCATGAGTTTGATCTATCCGGTCATCGTGCTCCATCTGGGAATTCTCATCGGCATCGTGCCGGAAGCCCTGATGACAGGAGGGGTGAGCTGCGGGCAGATTCTCGGAGACTTGGTGATGGCACTGCTCATCGTTTATTCGGCAGGCTTTGCCATCGTTCTGGGAATCCGCGGGTTGTTGAAAGCCGCGCCGGAAAACCCCGCGATCGACTGCTTGATCAGCCGGGTGCCGTGGGTCGGCAAGGCGCGCCAAAACCTTGCGATGGCCCGCTTTTGCAAGGTCTATCATGCCTGCCTGCTTGCCGGAATCCCGATGAGCGAGACCGTGAGACTGGCGGCCGGCGCATCTCAAAGCGGAGTCGTCCGGGAGGCGGGCGACCGATTGGAAACAGTCGCGAAAGCGGGTGGCGCGCTTGGGCCGCAGTTCATGGCGGAGGATGTGTTTCCCAAGGCGTTTGCCCGGTCTTACGCGACCGGGGAGGAGGCCGGCACGCTCGACAAGGATCTCGCCCGTTGGTCCAAGCTGTTTCAAGACGATGCCGGCTCGAGCGTTAAAACACTGTCAATGATGATGCCCAAGGTTTTGTATTTCCTGATCCTGGGATTCATCGCCTGGAAGATCACGGGATTTTACAGCGGCTATTATGAAACGCTCGAACACATCGGGGAATGATCGTCAGAGCCATTTTTTTGCTGCGACTACCTGCCCTACAATAAAACACCCGATCCCTTGGGAAGAGGATCGGGCGCTTTTGAAAAACGTGATGAAGCAAACGCCGGATTACCAGCGACCGCCGCCACCGCCACCGCCGCCACGGCGATCACCGCCGCCGCCGCCGCCACCCTTGTAGCCACCGCCACCACCGCCGCCGCGACGATCACCGCCGCCGCCACCGTAGCCGCCGCCGCCACCACCACCGCCGTAACCGCCGCCGCTTGGGCGGGATTCTTTCGGCTCGGAAGCATTCACGCGGAGGGCGCGACCGTTGTAGTCGTAGTCGTTGAGAGCCTCGATGGCTGCGTTCAACTGGGTTTGGTCACCGAGGGTCACGAAGGCAAATCCCTTGGATTGCCCGGTCTCGCGGTCGGTAATGATTTTGACCCGTTCAACAGGCCCAAAAGCGGCGAAGAGACCGGTGACATCTCCTTCAGTAGCGGTGTAGGGCAAGTTGCCCACGTAAATATCCATTTGATTCAGTTCTAATGACGCCATGATGATTCAACACTTCTTCCGACCATGGCGTCACAGATCAAACTAAGAGCGAGCAAACAAACTTTCGCCGTTCAATCGACACGTCAATAGGCCCCGCCAAAGCGGATTGGCAAGAAATCATTTTTATTTATCGCCGGAACCATGTCGGCAAGCGGATTCCCGGCCGGCTTCAGCGAGCTGTTCTGTGGAATTTCCGCCTCGTCTCAATGAAAGCCAGCCCGTAGCCTTGCCTCGCCTTCATGATCGATCTCCTCCAAAAAGCCGTTGCCAAACGCGCCCGCCTCCTCACTCCGGAAACCAACGCCGTCCGCCTCATCGACGGCGGCGGCGACGGCCTGCCCGACCTGGTCCTGGAAACCTACGCCGGCCGCTGGCTGGTCTCCACCACCGGCCCACAGCTCGCACCACAAGTCCGCGAGTGGATCCGCGACCAGGGCGTTTCCTGTTATTGGAAACGGCTCGACCAGCACCAGAAGGAATCACCGTCGCACCTCGCCGGACCGGAAGTCACCGAGCCATTCCTCATCCTCGAAAACGGCGTTGCTTCCGAAATCTCGTTCCAGTCCGGATACTCGCAGGGCATCTTCCTCGACCAGCGCGACAACCGCGCCGAAGTCCGCCGCCTGATGGCTCCCGGCCTGCGTCTGCTCAACACCTTCGCCTACACCGGCGCCTTCTCCGTCGCCGCCGCCATGGCCGGCGCGGAGACGACCACGCTCGATCTATCACAACCGTATCTCGACTGGGCGAAGCGGAATTTCACCTACAACCAGCTCGATTCCGCCGCCCACCACTTCTGCAAGGGCGACACCTTCCACTGGCTCCGCCGCTTTGCGAAACAGGGCCGCACCTTCGACGGCATCGTGCTCGACCCGCCGACTTTCTCGCGCGACGAAAAGGGCAAGGTCTTCCGCGTGGAGGAGAACTTCGGCGAGCTCGCCGCTCTCGCCACCGACGTCCTAACTCCCGGCGGCTGGCTGCTCTGCTCCACCAACTGCCGGAACCTCGGACTCAACGATTTTCAAAAACAACTCCGCAGCGCCAGCCACCGCCCGATGAGCGCAAGGCACTCGCCCATGCCGGAGGACTTCACCGACGAACCGTATCTCAAATCCGTGTGGCTGAAATCTTGAACGCGACGGCCCTCACTTCTTCCTGAAGACAATGATGTGCTGTCTCGGCAGGACGCCGATCGTCTCGATGTATTCGAGTCTCGGGTGCGCGGTCATTTCCTTTTTGACCTGCGCCTCGCTCATCTTGTGAACCTCCTTGATCGGAACCGCGGGGTCTTCCTTGCGATATTCCACGATCACAATCCGGCCGCCCTTCTTCAAGCCGGCGATCATGCGGTGGATCATTTCATAGGGAAAATCGAACTCATGATAGACATCGACCAGGATCATGGTGTCGCACGAGGCGGGCGGGAGCTTGGGATCGGTGGTGGTGCCTAGCAACGGCTTGACCGTGTCGATCTTGAACTGCGCCATGCGTTTCACCAGCAGATCGAGCATCTCCTGTTGGACCTCGACGCCGTAGATCACGCCGGTTTTACCGATTTTGCCGGCGATCTTCCGGCTGATGAATCCGGAGCCACAGCCGATGTCGGCCACCACTTCGCCTTCGCGGAATTTCAGCGCTTCGACTAGCAAGTCGGTGCGCTCTTCGTCCTCGCGCTGAGGTCGCTCCAACCAGTCCGCCGCCTGGTGGCCCATGACGTGGGCGATTTCACGACCCATATAGAACTTGCCGATGCCGTCGCCGTCATGCTCGGCCCGGGTTTCATACACCGGTGGCGGTGGCGCTATCTGCTCGAACGCCGAAACCGGGGCGACCAATACGGCGAAAAACAGCAGGTGCCGGGGACGAAGTATCATGTGCGTTTGTGGATGCTGGAAACCATCAGGTTTCCGGTCCGGGCACAATCATGGACTGAGCAGGATCCGCCTCTCCGGAATCAACGGCCGAAATAGCCTTGAATCACGATGCGGCGGTCCGAATCACACCGATCACCGTAGCGCCTGTCATCCTCGATGTAGCGGTCCGAATGGTAGCGGGGTGGCAGGCAGGGCGCGACGTAACGCTCGCGGACGACCGGACGGTATTGCTGCCGGACCGGACGCACGCCCCACATCGGATTGCCGCAGCGGTCGTAGCCGATGAAATACCGCTCGGAGTAAACCGGAGTGCCGCATGAGCGGTATCCGCTGATGTAAACGCGGTTTTCATGATGATGATCGCGGGCTTGTAGATCCGGGGTGACTCCGAGAAGGGTGATGGCCGCGAGCGCAAAGGTGGTGATGATGCTTTTCATGGTTTCGTGTTAGTCGGTAACGCGGTTTTCGACGGGATCCGGTAAGGATTATTCACGGGACATCCGAAATTTTTCACGGCGGAGGCGATCACCGGCGGGAGCATCCAACACGCGCGAATGTCGAGAATCTCGTTGCGACCGGGAGTCGCTCCGATTACCTACCGACCCGGATCATCCCCGAAGAAATCTCTGAAACCTTGAGCAAGCCGATTCTATCCGAGCGGAAACTCCTGCTGCTGCTCGCGGCGGTGCAGTTCACCCAGATCATGGACTTCATGATCATGATGCCACTCGGGCCGCAGCTCATGCGCGATCTTGGGATCTCGCCGCGGCAATTCGGCGGGCTGATCTCGTCGTTCGCCATCACCGCCGGGGTCGTCGGGTTGGCGGCCGCGCCCTTCACCGACCGCTTCGACCGGCGGAAGCTGCTGTTATTCTGTTATGCCGGGTTTGCCCTCGCCACCCTCGCGTGCGGACTGGCCGACAGCGCCACCACACTGCTCTGCGCGCGCGCCGTCTGCGGTGCCTTTGGCGGCGTGAGCGGAGCCACCCTCATGGCCATCGTCGCTGACGTGGTTCCCGCCGAGCGGCGCGCGCGGGGCATGGGCATCATCATGACCGCCTTCTCGGTGGCCGCCGCGCTGGGCGTGCCGTTCGGCCTGAAACTCGCGCAGGTCTGGAAATGGGAGGCTCCGTTCCTCGTCGTCGCGGGAATCGCCGCGGTCGTGTGGACCGGCCTTTTCCGCATCCTGCCGCCGGTGCGCGGCCATTTGACCGGCGACAAGGTCCGATCCGGCAGGGACTTCCTGGAGCTTCTTCGCAACCGCAACGCGTGGGTCGGGCTCTCCCTCATGGTCGCGGTCGTCTTCGGTCATTTCACGATCATCCCCTACCTCTCGCCCTACCTCGTGGGAAATGTCGGCGTGCCGGAAACCAGCTTGTTCCTCGTCTATCTGACCGGCGGCCTGGTGACGATTTTCACCGGTCCCTTCATTGGAAAAATGGCGGACCGCCACGGCCGCTATCTGGTTTTCTCAATCCTCGTTGCCGGAGCCTGCATCGTCATCCGCCTGCTCACCTCAAGCGGCCCGCTGCCCCTCTGGCAATCGCTGCTGCTCGCCGGATTTTTCTTCGCCTTCGCCAGCGGACGCTTCGTCCCCAGCCAGGCGGTGATCTCGCTCGCGGTGCCTTCCAACAGACGCGGAGCCTACATGAGCCTGGTCGCCTGCTCGCGGGATCTGGCCTCCGGCATCACCGCCGCCATCGGTGGTCGGATCATCATCGAAGGCCCGGGCGGACAGCTCCTGCATTTCGAAAAACTCGGCTGGCTCGCCATCGGAGTCAGCATCCTCAGCTTGTGGATCTTCCGTCAGGTGAAATCCGCGGAATGAACCACGCGGCTTCGTCCATTTGCCTTGAGAAAAGCGGCCCGACCGGCGCACGATTCAATTTCTTGCCAAGATTGCCAAGTTCCCCTTCACTCCGGGCCGCTTCACCCATGGCACTCATCGTTCAAAAATACGGCGGCACTTCCGTCGGCTCGCTCGACCGGATCCGCAACGTCGCCGCGCGGATGAAACGCACCCGTGACAAGGGCAACCAGGTCGTCGCCGTGGTCTCCGCCATGTCCGGGATGACCGACAACCTCATCAAAATGGCCAAGGAGCTCGCGGAAAATCCCTCGGAACGCGAGCTCGACGTCCTCCTCGCCACCGGGGAGCAGCAATCCATCGCCCTGCTCGCCATGGCCCTTCACGAGCTCGGCGTGGACGCCGCCTCCGTCACCGGCAGCCAGGCCGGCATCCACACCACCGGCTCCCACACCCGCGGCCGCATCCTGAACATGGACCCCACGCTGATGAAAAGCTTCCTCGACGCGGGGAAATCGCTCGTCGTCGCCGGATTCCAGGGCGTCACCCCGGACGGCATGATTCACACCCTCGGCCGTGGAGGTTCCGACCTCACCGCCATCGCCGTTGCCGCCGCGCTCAAGGCGGATGTTTGCCAGATCCTCACCGACGTGGACGGCGTTTACACCTGCGACCCGCGCGTGGTCAAAAACGCCCGCAAGTTGCCGGAGATCTCCTACGACGAGATGCTTGAAATGGCCTCGTCCGGCTCGAAGGTCATGCAGTCCCGCTCCGTCGAGTTCGCCAAAAAATTCGGCGTCGTTTTCGAAGTCCGCTCCTCACTCAACGATAATCCTGGAACCCTCGTGTTAGAAGAACATCCCAACATGGAAAACGTCGTCATCCGCGGCGTCTCGATCGAGCGCTCGCAAGCGCGCGTCACCCTCACCGGCATCCCCGACGAGCCCGGCATGTCCGGCCGCATCCTCGGCGCCCTCGGCGACGCGGAGATCAACTTGGACATGATCGTCTCCAACATCGCGCACGACGGCTTCGCCCGCCACTCGTTCACCATGCACTCCAGCGACCTCGGCAAGGCCCAGGCCGCGCTCAAGCCGGTGCTCGCGCTGCTCGCGCCGAACTCGAAGATCGAGACCGAAGCCGGCATCGCGAAACTCTCCGCCGTCGGCATCGGCATGCGTTCCCACTCGGGAGTCGCAGCCACCATGTTCAAGGCCCTCGGCGATGCGGGCATCAACATCGGCATGATTTCCACCTCGGAAATCAAGATCGCCGTCACCGTGGACGAACCGCGCATCGAAGACGCCGCCCGCGCGGTGCATGACGCGTTTGGCTTGGACAAGGTCCCGGGCTGAGCGCGTTCTTTCCCTCGACAAATCCCGATCCGGGTGTCGATTAAGCGATCATGCACGCACGATTTCTGGGTCTTTGCCTCACTGCGGTCTCCCTCGCTTCCGCTCAGAACGCCGCGCCGCCGCCGGTCACCGCGGATGACCTCCGCGCGCTGCTTAACGATCCCAACGGCGACGTTTCCAAAATCGCCAGTGAAATGGCCGGCACCAAGGGCGGCAACCAGCTTTTCTATTTCCCCACCCGCGACGAACCGGCCACTCCGGCCGCCTGGGGACTGAAGTTCGAGCGCGTCGATTTCCAATCCGCCGATGGCACCGCGCTGCACGGCTGGTTCATCCCCGCGAAAAACAAACCCGCGAAATCCGCCAAGGCCACCGTCGTCTTCTCCCATGGCAACGCCGGCTCCATCGGCCACCACCTCGGCTTCTGCACCTGGCTCGCGGAGGCGAGTTACAACGTGATCATCTACGACTACCGCGGCTTCGGGAAATCCGCCGGCAGCCCCGAGCGCCGCGGCATGATCGACGATGTGAAAGCCGCCTTCGCCTACGCCCGCGAGCGCCCGGACATCGACACCACCCGCCTCGTTTCCTACGGCCACAGCCTGGGCGGCGCGCAGTCCGTCACCGCCCTGGCGGAAACGCCGGTCAAGGGACTGCGGGCCATCGTCATCGACGGCGCGTTCGCTTCCTATCAGGCGATGGCCCGGCTCATCGGCGGACAGCTCGGAGCCAGCCTGGTCACTGACGAACTCTCTCCGAAAGACTTCGTGAAAAAACTCACACCCGTGCCGTTGCTGGTGGTGCATGGTTCCCGCGACGAGGTGGTCCCTTTTTCCCAAGGCCGCCAGCTATTCGAAGCCGCCGGCGAACCGAAGACGCTGTTCGAAGTGAAATCCGGCCGCCACGGCACCGCGCTCTCCGACGATGGCGGCGCCTACCGCCGGAAGATGATCGCGTGGCTGGATGCGGTGATAGAGGGGTGATCTAAGGGGAATGGACGTCTCGTCCATTCGGAAGATGGGAGGAGACCTCCCATCCCCTTATTTTGAAAAATAACCCATTCCGGTTACTGATTTCCAACCCTGACTTTGATTGAGTTCGCAGGTGAACCTGAAACCACTTGTTTCCCTAATCGCCCTCATCGCCGCGAGCCTTCCCGCCTCCGCCCGCACGGTGGTCCCGCTTGACGAGGGCTGGTCTTTCTTCCAAGGTGAAGCCGCCGGTGCCGAGAAACCCGGCTTGGACACCTCCACCTGGCGGAAGGTCGACGTGCCGCACGACTGGAGCATCGAGGGCGACTTCAGCAAGGACGCCGCCACCACCGGCTCCGGCGGCTGGCTGCCGTCCGGCGTTGCCTGGTATCGCAAGGAAATCACCCTGCCCACCGGAGCCAAGGGCCAGCGTGTGTGGGTCGAGTTCGACGGCGTCATGGCGAACAGCGACGTCTGGATCAACGGCCACCTGCTCGGCCACCGGCCCAATGGCTACGTCAGCTTCCGCTACGACCTCACCGACCACCTCAAGCCGGACGCCGCGAACCTGCTCGTCGTCAAGGCCGACACCTCCGCCCAGCCCGCCTCGCGCTGGTATTCCGGTGCCGGGATCTATCGCCACGTGCGCCTCGTCACCGCGCATCCCATGCACGTCACGCCATGGGGCGTCTACGTGACCACTCACGAGGCAACCGACTCGGCCGCCACGGTGAAGATCCAAACCACTCTCACCAACACATCCACCCAGGCCGGCACCATCACCCTCCGCACCTCACTCGTCGCACCCGATGGAAAAACCCTCGCCACCACCGCTTCCGAGACCACCCTCGCCCCGGGCAAACCAGACGCCGTCACCCAGCAGATCCGGATCCCCCGCCCCGCTCTCTGGAGCGTCGAGTCGCCACAACTCCACACCCTCGTCACCCGCATCACCCGCGGGGAAACGGTGCTCGACGAGGTCACCACGCCCTTCGGCATCCGCACCGCCGAGTTCCGCACGGACACCGGCTTCTGGCTCAACGGGAAAAATTTCAAACTCAAGGGCGTCTGCCTCCACCACGACGGCGGGGCCGTGGGAGCCGCCGTGCCGTTAGCCGTGTGGCAGCGCCGTCTCAAGACCCTCCAGGAGCTTGGCGTGAATGCCATCCGCACCGCCCACAATCCCACCGCCCCCGAGTTTCTCGACCTCTGCGACAAGATGGGCTTCCTTGTCATGGATGAGTTTTTCGACTGCTGGACCAAGGGAAAAAACCCCCACGACTATCACCTCCATTTCAAGGAATGGTCCCACACCGATCTGCGCGACGGCATCCTGCGCGACCGCAACCACCCGAGCGTCATCCTCTACAGCGTGGGTAATGAAATCCACGACACGCCCAAGCCCGACCTTGCCAAACCCATCCTACGCGGCCTTGTCGATGTCTGCCACGAGGTCGATCCCAGCCGCCCGGTCACCCAGGCGCTTTTCCGGCCTAACGTCTCCGGCGATTACAAAAACGGCCTCGCCGACATGCTCGACGTCATCGGCACCAACTACCGCGACAAGGAGTTGCTAGACGCGTGGAAGGACAAGGCCGGCCGCAAGATCGTCGGCACCGAGCAGGGCCATGAGCGATCCACCTGGGCGAATTGCCGGGACAATCCCCAGCACTCCGGCCAGTTCCTGTGGTGCGGCATCGACTACCTCGGCGAGTCCCGCAGTTGGCCGCTCACCGTCTTCAACGGCGGTCTGCTGGACCGCGCCGGATTCGTCCAACCGCGCGGCTACGAGCGCCAAAGCTGGTGGAGCACCAAGCCGATGGTCCGCGCGTTCCGCCGCATCGGAAACACCGCCGCCACTCCGGCCGACCCCGGCTACGAGGCGCTCGAATGGAACCGCCGCCAGGTTCTTTTTCCCGACTGGACACCCGCCGCCTCCGAGCCGCATGAGGAAAACGTGGAAATCTACAGCAACGCCGCCGAGGTCGAGCTCTTCCTCAACGGGCAGTCCCTCGGTCAAAAAGCCACCCGCAAGGACGGTGCCGCCCTCAACTGGCAGGTCCCCTATCAGCCCGGAATCCTCAAGGCCGTCGCCCGCACCGATGGCAAGGAAGTCGCCACCGACATCCTGCGCACCGCCGGCAAGCCGGTGAAAATCGCGCTTCTAGCGGACCACCCGTCCATCGGCACCTCCTTCGACGACGTCGCGAATGTGGAAGTCCGGTTGCTCGATGAAAACGGCATCATCGTCCCATCCGCGGCCGATCTCATCCAATTCACCGTGGCGGGTCCCGGCAAAATCATCGGCCTCGACAGCGGGAACGTCATGAGCACCGAGCGCTTCCAAGCCAGCGGGCGCAAAGCCTGGCAAGGTCGCGCGCTGGCCATCCTGCGGGCGACGGGCCCGGGAAAAATCATCCTCACGGCGACAGCGGAAGGACTTCCAGCCGCCACGTTAGAGGTGACCGCGACGCGTTGATACCCACTGCGGAAATCCGGTCCTGGATCAGTAAATATTCCAGTAGCTGACGCCCTTCTCGATCTGCTTCCAAGTCATCGAGATAGACGGATGTGTTCGCCGGGTTCTTGAGAGAATGGGTTTTTTGTTTCATCAGGGAAAAATACACCCCGCTGACGCTACCCGCAGTTAGCTCAAAAGGATTACATTCCTACCCCACAGGCGGCCAAAAAATCCCGAGCCGGGCACCCTTGATCCGAGATAATCTCTCAGCGCAGCAGCGCGCTGGCAGTCCACAGTATCGGCGCCTGGCCGTGGAAATCCCCGGCGGTGCGTGGCCGGGCCATGTAGAACTCCTCGTCGAAGCCCTTGTTCGTCCCCACGCAGACTTCCCGCAAGTTGGCGTTTTCATCGAGCAGCGCGACGAGTGCGAGCCAAGCCTTGCGGGCGGCCGGACCATAGGTCTTGTCATCCAGCCAGCCGTTCTTGACGCCGGTGACCATGGCGAAGGTGAACATCGCCGTGCCGGACGACTCGGGCCAGGATGCGGGTTTGTCGATGAGCTGCCGCCACATCCCGTCGTCCGCCTGGGTGGCTAACAAGCCGGCCATCATCTTGCGGTAGCCCGCCAGGATCCGCTCGCGTTGCGGGTGGCTCTCCGGCAGCGAGCGCAGCAGTTCCGCGGAGCCCGCCGCCATCCAGCCGTTGCCGCGGCCCCAGAAGAAATGCGCCTTCTCGCCATGGAAGAACAGCCCGTTAGGCTCCTGCATCCTGTCGAGGTAAGCGCACATGGCCTGCGCCGCCCGGTCGAGATACCTGCCGTCTCCGGTGGCGCGGAAAGCCTGCACCTGGAGCAGCGGGATCATGTACATGTCGTCGATCCAGTAGCGCGCCTCGGCGGTGATGCCGTCGGGCGTGGTCTTCTCCCACTGGGCTTCGGCCAGCCCCAGACCGAGGGTCTTGCAACGCGGGTCCTTGTTCTGGAGGTAAATTTCCAATGGCAGGGCCCCGAAGACGCGGTAGTCCACGTGCGCGGCGGGGTTGATGTTTTTGGAACCGGGTTCCGACAGATAGAACTCGAATTTTTTCACCAGGCGGTCGGTCAGCTCCTGGTCCTTGGTGAGCTGTGCGAGTGTCAGCGACCCGTACCAGGTGATGACTTCCGGATAGATCACGCCCTGCGCCGCCCTGTCGGGAACGGTCTCGTAGCGGAACTTACGGGTGAGGAAATTTTCGGCGACGCGCTTGCCGACTTCCGCCGGGGCGGCGCCTTGCGGCCAGTCGGAGAAATTTTCGGAACGTGGTGCTTTGGCAAACGCAGGCAGGAAGAGCCCGGCGGATAAAATGACGGCGAGGATGGAGTTTTTCATGAGAGGAACGGGCGGCGGGTTATTTCAAGAGAGTGGTTTGGATTTCAAGCGGCGAGGCAAGGCCCTGCGCGAACTCGCCGACGTGCCGCGTCCATGCGGCGGCATCGGTGAAGCGGCCGGCCTTGTCCCAGCAGAAGCCGGCCCAATACGTCGTGACGTGGGTGGGATCCGGCTTGAACAGGACGAGCTGGTTCAACGGGTCCTCGACGTGCTTTTCGAAGCGCCCGGGGCTGGCAATCACGGCAAGGCCCTGGTGACCGGCGTTTTTTTCCATCTTCTCCCACTTGGCGAGCCAGCCCTGCGCGGCGTCCACTGCCAGGGTCTCGCCGGCTACTTTCTTGAGGCCGGCAGCAACGACGGGGGCGGCCGGTTGGACGAACTTGTAGCGGCTTTGAAATTGGTCGAACTGCTGGCCCGCATCCAGCGAGATCCGCTTGCTCTCGGACACCTCACCGCCGGCGACGGGGAAGGGCGCGTATTCGAGCTCGAACAGCACGCGGATCGGGCCGTTCGCGAGCACGTTGGAGCTGACGAAGTTTTTGGACACCCACAACTTGTCATCCACCCACAAGCCACTGCCACCGCAGCCGCGGCTCGGACCGGCGGAGTAGAAATCCGCGCCCTCGCCGTGATCGACATGGTAGTCGTCCGCGAGATACCAGTCGCTGATCACCATGCGCGGCGTGCGCTTGGACCAGATGTCGATGGTGCTGCTGGTGAGCGGCTCGCCCTTCCACGTTTCCAGCGCCTTGCCATAGGTGCGGTGGGCGATGAGGTCGTTCTCCCAGGTGAAGTCGTCGAAGCGCTCGCGCACGAAGCGGCCGAAGGCTTTGTAATGCTCTTTCGGATAGACCTGTTTTGCGCCGACGGACAGGGTGAAGGTTTTGGTTTCCCCGGCGGCGAAATCCGCTTGGAAAATCACGGCGTCGAAGGCGCGCAGCTCGTCGCCGTTGGTGTCGAGAGCCTGGCAGACGAGCTCCTTGCCGGATGAGTCCTTGACGTGAATGAGGTTGAACGTCTTTGCCTGCAGCGGTGCGAGATCGGCCGCCGGGATCTCGATGGTCTGGCTGGCGCGGGCCAGCGGAAGCTTGTTCGTGGCGGTGACTTGGAGCCGCGCCGCCTGGGAGATCATGGGAAACGCGATGAGCGTCGTGGTGGCGGATTTTTTGAGAAACAGGATCATGACGGAGAGATTTGAAAACGGGCTGTGAGGAAGACCTCTTTCATGTACAGGGATGGCACGCTTGGATTGTGGAAAAGACTGACTGTTTGCCAAAGGAAATTCTGAAACGGGGGTGCGTGAGTCCTGACGGACCACGGACCGGAGTTCGAGCGGTCTTGATAAAGCACATGCCAAGCCGCGAATTCAGGACAGCCTGTGGCAGGCGCAAGCCGATGATGACCGGAGCGGGCACCACATTGACCGCGGTCAGGAAACCTTGAGAACTCATCCTCATATTCCGGGCGCTCCGGCCGGCCCACGGGAATGGAAGGTGAATGATCAACCGCTACCCGCCGACGGACGAACTAACAAAAATCAATCTCAAGTCTTGAAGTCGCGCGTCTGGAAGGAAAGCCAGCCGAGGGTGAACAAGGTGATGTTGAGGCCAAACAGGAACGCGTAAGACTCGATGATCTTCGGCCACGAGAGCTGCTGCTCCATGATGAAGACCCAGGCGCTCATCCGCCAGGTGATGAAGTAGCTTTCATAGGGTTTGAAAAACGGGAATCCCTGTAAAATCATGTCCACGAACAGGATGGTGAGCGTGATGATGGTGGCGGCGGCGGGCTTGATTTTATAACAGGAAAACATGAACGCGATGGACGACAGCGTGATCATGCTCACGCCGATGCCGGCGGCGGACATCGCGAGCCGGCTTGCGCCCTCCCACCAGTCCGGGTAGGCGGCGAAGACCTTCATTTTCGGCTCCATGACGAACAGCCCGCCCTCCCAGCCGACGGCGGCCACGGCCATGGCGTAACCGGAGATCCCCACGAAAAACACGAAGGAAAACGTGTAGAGCGAGACGGCGGTGTATTTGACTAACAACAAACGCAGCCGGCTGATGGGCCGGGCGAAGACGAGCCGCAGGTTGCCGTCCTCGTTTTCCTTCGCCACAATATCGCCGGCGACGAGGGCGAAATAGATCGACCCTAGCAGGAACATGCTCAGCAGCATGATGGTGAAGGTGATGGTCAGCGAGCTGTAGTAGGTGCCGAATTCCAGCCCGTTGCGCTCCAGCATGCCGTGCATGTATTTCTGGCTGCGCGGCAGTTTGTAAACAAACAGGATGACGGCCTCCATGATGATGAAGGCACCGTAGCCCATCCAGGTGCGCGGGCGGGCGAAGAGCTTGCGGAGCTCGCCGCGGAGTTGTTCGAGAAAAAGCATGCAGGGTGATGGGCCGGGTGGGAATGACCCGGCGCGCCCCATTCATGCACCGGAATCGCCGGAGTCAATGGGGCGATGAGCGTCCGCTCCCGATTGACTCCGGCCGATCCAATTTCACGGAGTGATGACCGCGAGGGACTGATCTTGGGCTTGCGGCGCGGTCACTGCGGAAACGGCGACCGGGTTCCCGGCTTTTTCCACGACTTCCAGAGGTGCCGCGCGGGCGATGAGCTTCACCCCGCCGAGCAGCGAGCCGAAACAGGCGACGGCGCAGGCACACAGCAGTCCGGTATTCCAGCCCAGCATGATCCAGCGCTTGGGCAGCGTGAAACGCAGCATCACGGCGGCGGCCACCACGGCGAGCCCGGCTAACAGCGCCACCGAGGGCAGCAGCATGGCCAGCAAGTCGGGCAAGGCATGGCCCAGCAGGCGGCCAAGCACCCCCACGCTACCGGCAGAACCGATGCAAAGAATCACCAGCGGAAGCACGGACAAGCGCGGCTTGAGGAAGTTCAACTGCCTTTCGGGATGCGCCCTCCAGAGCAAGTCCTGGACGGTTCTGACGCCGAAGCACTGGTTGACCCGCCGGGACTCGAACGAGGCGACCTTGGCCTGGCGAAGTCTTTGGTGCGAGGCCACCCGGTGGAGACGGATGCGGGCGTAGGCCGCGAGGGCTTCCTGTCGCTTCCCGCCGCTGGCGGAGAGCGCGGTGGCCCAGGTGGCGGGATCGAGGCGGTTCTCGAGGATTTCCTGGCCGACCTGCTCCGCGACCTGCGGATCAATCGTGGGCTCGAAATCGGCGAGGGTTTCCATTTCAAAGGATCGGGACATGGCTTTCATGGGTGTGAAGCGTCAGTATTTATGCCCGATGGCGGCGGATGATCAGCAGACTGATTCCGAACAACACGCCGAATGCCGCGCTTGGCTCGGGAACCGCCGTGATTCCGGCACCGACATTCTGCGTGAGGCCGCTGGTCAGCGTGGTGGTGAGCGTGGCATTGATCGGCGAGGTGCTCGCCGTCGCGGTGACACCGGTCACGGTGCTGCCAATCACGTTCGTCGTGTAGTAGGCGGCAATGGCCGTCGCCTTATTCCCAAGCGCGATGGTGTTGATTAAATCCACGCCGGTGGCCATCGCAGCATTCCTGGCGACCGTGTCGACGGCGCTACTGGTGGCATTCGGCACCACTGCGGCGGCGACATCGATGATCTGGAGCGCGCTCTCGAAGCCATTGGACGTCGCGCCGGTTTCTGTTCCGAAAGACCGGGTCGCGGCCGTGATCGCGGAACCGACCGCCGGGAATCCCGTGGAATTCGGTTTGGTCACGCTGTTGGCTAGCGCGGCGAATTGTGCCGCCTCCGTCGCATTTCCAATCGACATCCAGGGAATGCCGACCTGTTGAAATGACGGGCCTCCATAGAGCATCAGGGACACGGCGATGCGGCCATAGGCTCCGGACTGGATGGAACTTAGAACCTCGGAACTCGAAAAAGACGCGGCGTAGCCACCCATCAGGGTGTTAAACTCGTTCTTATTGAGACCGGACTGACTGACATCGACCAGCAAAACAAGTTCGCTATCGACGGCGAGGGCATAGGCCTGCCCATGCAATCCGAAGCCTGCGATGCCAAGGGACATCGCAAACAAGGACGGCAAGTAGGACAGCAGGCCACGGGACGGTGGTGTTGCTATTTTCATCGGGACTAGGGGTAACAAAAAAAGAGAAACTTAAGATTGCCTTACTGTCAATATTTTTATAATTCCAACTTATGTTGAATCCGACGAGCACCTGCAAAACGCCCCTTTCATCAAGGATCGCACTGCTGACAGCCTTGCTACTTGCAGGGATCTTCGGTCTTGCCGCCACCATTGTCCTGCCGACCGGGAATTTTAAAAAAACCAGCGCCCGACTGGCACACCTCCCCGCCCGGAGCGAGGCCGCCCCCATCATGGAAGCCGCAGCCGAGTTGGTGAAGTTCTGCTCGGACAATGTGACGGAAACCCGCAGCTTCGTGCTCTTTCGCCGCGGGACCTGTGTGATCATCGACGAGCCCTGCCAGAACCCGCTGGCCGTTGCCCGCAAAAAACTCGATGCCTGCGTCGGGGAGGACGTGCGCTTCATCTCGGAACCAACCGCCGAGGGGGACCTGATCGTCACTTTCAAGGAGCCGGTTTTCCATCGCTTCAGCCGGGATGAGCTCGCAAAACCCTCCACCTGGCTCGACCACGCCTCCCCCGCCCTGCTCACTCCCGCGGAAACGGTGGCCGCCGGCGATGGTTGGTCGCCGGCTGGAAACGCCCGCTACGGCTTGCTTGCCCGCCGCCGTCTGCTCGAAGACGTGGCAGACCCGGTCCCGGTGCGCATCATTCGCGCGAAGAACCGTGCCATGGCCTTGAATTAAGGCGCTCCGCACCCGTTTCTCCACGCTTGCAGTCCGCCCGATCCACCGTGACACTCGGCGCATGTTCACTCCGAAGTGGAAGAAGGAAGCGCTGCACCTCGTCAAGGGCGCGAAAAAATTTGTCGATTACAAGCGGGACCTCCTGAAGCCCGACCGCGTGGCGGAGATCGACTCGCGCCGGGCGGATCTGGTCGCCGCGATTAAATCCAAAGACCGCGCCAAGGTGGACGAGGCCTCGAAGCAAATCCGCGCGGTGTGCGAGAACTCCCTGCCGCAGGAAAAACCGCTGGGCTGGCTGGAGGAGAATGTCGAGGTGATGTTCGTCGCCATCGTCATCGCCCTCGGCCTGCGGGCTTACTATTTGCAGCCATTCCGCATCCCGACCGGGTCCATGCAGCCGACGCTCAACGGCATCATCGGCAAGCCGCTGAAACGCGACGAATGGCCGAGCCTGCCCGTCCGGCTGCTGGAAAAAGCCCTGCGGGGAAGAACCTACGTCCATGTGGTGAACGACAAGGACCGGCACATCGCCGTGACAAGACAGGGCGGACTGGACATCAAGGACACCCAGTTCATGCACTTTTTCAGCCGCTCGGAGATTCGCTTCTCCGATGCCGAACCCATCCGCCTGCCCGCGCCGACCAACCCCAGCTCGGAGATCGGCCTCGGCTCCGCCATCAACTACGCCGTGCGCAACGGCGGGCTGATTCCCAAGGGCATGGTGCTTTGCGAGGGCACCATCGATTCCGGCGATTTGGTGCTGGTGGACAAGTTTTCCTATCATTTCCGCAAGCCCAAGCGCGGCGAGGTTTTCGTTTTCAACACCATCGACATCGCCGGCATTCAGAAACGCAGCGGCGAGCAGGGAGCCGGCTCGCACTACATCAAGCGCCTCTGCGGCGTGCCCGGCGACACGCTTTCCATCAAGTCCCCCAACCTGCTGATCGATGGAAAAATCGCCCAGGAACCCGGTATCCAGCGGGTCATCCGTGGTGAGGGTGCATTCAAAATCAACCCGAACGGCTACGGTCTCGCCAGCCCGAATGAAGCGGCCCACCACGGCAAAAAGCTGCCGCAGTATCTCGCCAAGGAGGGAGCCACCCTCGCACTCGCCGCGAACGGCCGCCCCGGCATGCGCGAATACGCCGCTCTCGGCGACAATACCGGGAACTCGCTGGACTCCCGCTACTGGGGTCCGGTCAAGGAGTTCAACCTCGTCGGCCCCGCGCTATTCTCGCTCTGGCCCATCACCACCGGACACTGGGGCTTCATCCGCTGACGCCGTGTCCGCCGCCTCGGAAATCACTCGCAAGGCGAAGTCGAATCTGGCCTTCGCCCTGAACATCCTCCCGCGCGAGCGGCGGGATGACATGGTGGTCTTCTACGCCTTCTGCCGGACCATGGACGATCTTGCCGACGACGCTGGCGTGCCGGACGACCAGCGCGCCCACAGTCTGGACACTTGGAAAAGCGGACTTCTCCATGGCTTCCACGCGCCCGATGAATTCCAACAAGAAGTGATTTCCCTCCGCGACCGGCGGCAAATCCCCACCGACCTGCTCGTCGCCATCATCGACGGCTGCCGCATGGACCTCCAACCGCAGCGGTTCCAAACCTGGGACGATCTTTCCGGCTACATTTGGAAAGTCGCCTGCGCCGTCGGGCTGGTCTCCATCCGGATTTTCGGCTGCGTCGATCCCGCGTCCGAACGCTATGCCGTGGCACTCGGCCACGCCCTGCAACTCACCAACATCCTGCGCGACATCGGGGAAGATCTCTCCAACGGCCGCCGCATCTATCTGCCATTGGCGGACCTCGCCCGCTTCCAATACACCGAGCAGGACCTCATCGACCGGGTGCGCGACGAGCGCTTTCTCGCCCTGATGGCCTACGAGGCCGCGCGGGCGGAAGACTATTTCCGCGAGGCGGAAACCTTACTGCCAGCCGTGGACCGCGCCGCATTGCTTCCCGCCCGGATCATGGGGGAGATCTATCACCTCCTGCTGGTGAAAATGCGGGACGATCATTTCCACGTTTTCGAAAAGCGCTACCAGGTGTCCAAGGCCCGCAAGCTCGCGATCCTCTCCCGGCATCTCATCACGCGAGGCACAGACCGAAAGTAGGGGGTCGCTTATGATTCGTCGCCGTTGGTGTTTCCCTCCAGATAAGCCCGGGCGGCGGCGAGCTTGGCCATTTTTTCCTCGGAAACCTTGGGGAACTCCAGCCCCAGGTTCTGAATGGCCACCGTAACGATGTCCGCGACCAGGGCGCGGGCCACATACTTGCGGTCGGCGGGAATGATGTTCCAGGGAGCCCGCTTGGTGCTGGTGGCGGAGATGGCGTCCGCAAAAGCCTTTTGATAGGCTTTCCAGTGTTCGCGCTCCTCGAGGTCCGCCTCGGAGAATTTCCAATGCTTCTCGGTGTTGGTCAGGCGCTCGAGAAATCGCCGCCGCTGCTCGTCCTTGGAGACATGGAGGAAGAACTTGAGGATGAGCGTGCCGTTGCGGGAGAGGTGTTTTTCGAAGTTGTTGATGTCCTCGTAGCGCTTCTCCCAGAATTTCTTGTCCGGATCGGCGGGTGCCCCGGGTCCGAGCCATTCCGGGTGGACTTTGACGACCAGCACGTCCTCATAATACGAACGGTTGAAAATCCCGATGCGGCCGCGCTCGGGCAGCGACTTCATGTAGCGCCACAGGAAATTGTGATCCAGCTCCTCGGCGGAAGGCTTCTTGAAGCTGTAAACCTGGCAGCCCTGCGGATTCACGCCGGACATCACGTGGCGGATCGTGCCGTCCTTGCCGGCTGCGTCCATGGCTTGGAAAATCAGCAGCACCGAGTGCGTGTCGCTGGCGTATAACAGTTCCTGCGCCGCGTCGAGCTGCTTGCGGCTTTCCTCCAGGATCTCCGCGGCGCGTTCCTTGATCGCGTCTTTACCGAGTTCCTTGGCTTCATCCGTTTCGGTCCAGTCGGTCACGTAGTCCTTGAGATCCACCTCGGTTCCGGGCTTGACGTGAAATTGATTGAGGAGCTTTGGATTGATCATGAGCGTGGGATTTGATGAAAATGAAGAAAACTAACATCCGGGGAAAGACCATCTCGGAACCT
>JBIHZT010000243.1:0-6013 GCA_044240265.1 Luteolibacter sp.
TGAAATCGATCCAGTTTTGCGTCCCCGTAAAGGAAGTGCGCGGTGCGACATCGGGATAGTAGTAACCCCAACCGGAGAAGGCATGAGCAAAGCCGACCACCTCATTCTGCCCATAAGTCGGGATCGGCTCACCTCTGGAACTGAGCATCAGTGATCCATCCGGCCATTGTCGATAGAGACCGATTGAAAACAACTGCAGAACTTCGCGTGCGTAGTTTTCGTTCGGAATCCGACCTGTCGTGGGGCTAGGCTTGTCGTTGTTCAGCATGTCGAGGTAGCGGCCCATCGCAGGATGGAGGGTCACAGCCTTCAGGAAGTTGTGGAAGGAGCCGTCCGCTGGCGGCCCTCCCGTCGGCGGTGTGTAGGTCGGGTTGCCCAGACTATAATGCAGCAACGTGTCGTAGTAGTCGGAGAGTGTATCCGCCTTGTCATTCAGAGGACCTGCTTCGGAAATGACGAAAATTTCGCTGAGGGCGAAGGCGAGACGCTGGCGGAGCTGGTCCGGCGCGGTGATCGAATTTTTCCACCAGGAGCGGAACGTCAGGTTGCCGTCGTAAGTCGCGTTGTCCGGCGAGGTCAGGTTGCGGTTCGTATGGACGTAGGGATAATGCAGGGTCGGCGGTAGCGCGATCTGCGTGTCGATCCACGCCTCGTAGCTCGCCGCCGTCTGCACCGCTTCGATGGAGTCGGGTGTGCCGTCGGCGTCCGGGTCACCGCCGTGAACGCCGAAGGTGCTTTGCGTCAGGAAGCGTGCGGCGGCCTTGGCGTCGGTGTGATCCGCCGGCGCGGCGGGAGGCGCGGCAGGCGCGGCGAATGTCTGGGAACCCTGCAATTGCTTCAGGGTGCCGCGGATTTCACCACCGGTGTTCGCTGTGGAGTGGACATTGAAAAACACGGATCCCATGGCCGTAGGATTTTTGATATGGTCCACGATTTCCTCAGCTGTGTAAGCACCGCGAGGCTTGATAACCCAGAGCCATGTGCCGTCCTGTTGGCGGGAGACGTCGCCGGGTTCGTCGAAATCGCAAACGACGTTGGAGAGGCCGCCTCCGGGGATGTTCGGATCATGCAAATGCATGCCAAAGTAGGGGGTGGTCAGGTTCGAGTAATTGACCGTGATGACCGCCTGGCTTTCGTCTTCGCTCAAGCGGAGGAGAATGTTGCCCGAGGCGCTCGTGACGACGCCGCCTTGTGGCGTGAGGTTGGTATAGAAGAGCGTGCCCTGGCCACCGGCGGTTCCCGCCACATAGGGCGATAGGACGAACGATGGGACGACCTCCGTGGGAGCGGTGGCGGCAGGTGGGTCCACGCCCCCGTCGCCGGGCTTGAGCCAGCCGACGCTGACATGGTCGCCCCCCGTGCCCTCCTTGTGCCGCACTTCGATGTAGTAAGACTTGCCCGCTTCGAGCCAGAGGAAGTCGGATTTGCCGGCACCCGCCTCCGTCCAGCCGCGGAATGCGGTCGGCGCGGTCACCGTCGCGCGACGGAAAGAGTTCACTTCTTCGCTGTCGTTGGAAATCCACAATTCGGCGGCGTGGTCCGCAGTGATCCAGAAGCGGTAGCTGCCCGTCGCGGGAGCTGTTAGCGCCCCACGAATGCGCGCCCCGAAATTGTCGCCGTCATCCTGCGGAGCCTCAAGGTTCGGGATCAAGCTGGTCACATTCGGCGGCGTGTTTAGCGAAATCGACGAGAGTTCGGTCCCAGGCACGCTGGTCCAAACGTCACGGGTGATCTGATTGCCCGTGCCGATCACGTTCAACGTGAGGATCTCGCTGCCGGAACCATAGGCATTTGTCGCCGTGAGGAGAATGAGCCAAGTTCCGACCGTGTCAGGCGTGCCGGAAATGAGACCGGTCGTCGGGTTGAACGTCCAGCCGGGTGGCAGGTTGGTCGCCCCGAAGCTCGTCGGTTCGCCACTGGCGACAATCTGGTAGGTGTAAGCCGGGCTGTTTTGAATGAGCAGAACATCGAGCGGGCTGAGAATCCGGGGCGGCACCGCCGGGAACAGGCGCGTCATCGGGATGATTTCTTTGACTTGATTCGCACTCTGCCACCGCAGCTCGGCCCGCGCAGTGCCTGTGATATCATAGAATTCGATCACGATCGGGACCCGCACTCCCGCCACCAGTTCGATGGTGCCGGAGAATTCACCCGCACCCCCGGAACGCGGCCAGGCGTTGACCAGAAGCTTTCCATTGACCCAGACCCGCGCCGCATCATCCGCTGTGAAGAAGAACGTGTAAATCTGCGAGAACTCCGGAAGCACCTCACCCGACCAGCGGGTGGAAAAACGGTCGGCGCTGACGTCGGTGCCTGGAGAACCGGACCAAGTAAATTGAACTGTCGCATCGGTGCGGGTCAATTTGGGGATGCCAGACAATATCGCCGGAATCGTCCCGGAGATGTTGGCGGCTTCATTCCAATATCGTCCAGTGAGGCCGGTGCCGTTCGCCTCGGCCCGATCGTGGATTAGCAATCCGGCAGACTGCGTGGTCGGGGTGGGCGGCGTATAATCGATGCCGGAGGCAATCGCCAGAGTCACCGATTCCGGCGATTCAATCAGCGCGTCCGTTTGAGGGGTAATGGTCACCGCCGCGGTGTTCACCCCGAACGGAAGTGTCACCGAGCGGCTGATCGCCGCGTAGTCGCTGCCTTCCGCCGCGCTGCCACCAACGGTGAAATTCACCGTGATCGGGGTCAGTTTCCCACTTCGCGTGATGACAAAAAGGCCGGTGTCCACCGGGCTCGGTTCGGTTGCGGCGTCGTCCGCAGCCTGCACACTCACCGTGTTGGCGGTGGCGGGATTGAGCGCTGCCAGCAGCGCCTCCTTGTCAGTGAGCCCCCTGGCCCCGAAAGAGGTCGGGCTGTTCGGATTGAAACCGGCAAGGATTTCTTCGTAATCCGTGATGCAGTCATTGTCGGTATCTACATCCTGAACATATACCCGGAAGAATCTCGCTGTCCCGGGAGCAGCGACGGTCGCCTCGACCTCGCCGCCCGTCCCCGTATGAGCCATTCCGATATCGCCCCAGGTGGCGGCGGTCAGGGAATCATTGTCCTGCACTTGGTAACGCTTGCCTGGAAGCGTCGGGAAGGCGAGATACACCCCTGCGATGTCCCTGGTGATTGAAGAAACCCGGATCACCGAGCCTGCCGCCAGCGGGTCCGTGCCCGCCGCGCCTTCGCTGGCATTGGAGGCTCCATCACCATCCGAATCGGCTGCCGGATCGAGAGCTCCGGCCTGATACCGGAGCGCCCAAATATCGGGAATGGTATCGCCGTTCACGTCCAGTGGCGGTGTAGGGGCGACCGCTCCCGACGCACTCAAGCCGAGGAAAAAGAGCGTATTAAGAATCAAAAAAGCGGCGGACGGGCGCAGGAAAAGGAACCATGTCTTCATGAGTGGTTGGATCGGTTTTGACGGCTGAAGTTTGCAAGTCATTGAGCACCACCCTCGTTCGTCATGGGTTGTCCCGGAAACCGTGGGACACCGAGCTTACATGTAACTCGATTGCCAGCACCAAACATTAGCCTTGGGGGGAGCGCAATGCGTAAATTAGCAAACCCAGGGCACGCCGAGCAGGTCCGGCTCTTCCCGCAGCGCTTTCGAGGGCTTGCGTGAAAATGATTTCCATCAGGAAAAATGGGCATGTTGACGCATCCACCGACGCCAATTAGCCTACGGCCGCGAATTGCGGGGAGGTCCGTGCTCCAAGCCGGTTGTATGAGAAATCATGCTGCCTCTCCGGGGTTACCCCGGGGGATCGACGAACCAAGGCATCACGAGGCGAGGGCGCCATCACGCTTCCGCGTGAACAGGCCCGCGCCGGACAGGACGCGTTGGAGCGCGGTGCTTCTCCGCATTCGCCCATTTTCAAAATGTCCTCGCAAGCCCCTCACATCCGCCGCCTGGCCGCCGCCCTCGCGGCGGGGCCGATGGAGGACCGCGAGGCGCTGGTAGCAAGGGCGAAGCCGTTGGTGGGTGACTTGAGAAAGGCGCGTTGGCTGGCGTCGCTGGTGAGAAAACTGAGCCAGGAATTCGGCGAAGCCCCGCGACCGACCGTACGGCGGATCGCCGAGCGGATCCGGGAACACGAAGGATTTGTCAACGCATGGGCAGAGGGCCGCGGCAGGATTTCCATCGGCCAAGTGGCACCGCAAATGGCTCCGGCGGCGGGTGCGCCGAGAAGGTGGAAAATTCCGGAAATCACAACGCTCGGAGACCTTGCCGACACGCTGCGACTTCACCCCGACGATCTCGACTGGCTGACTTCCCGTGGCAAAACCGAGCACTATCGCCATTGCTGGCTGGCGAAGCCGAAGAACGGGCGCTTCCGCCTGATCGAAAGCCCGAAAGTGCTGCTCAAGTTCGCCCAGCGGCAGGTGCTGCGGAAAATCCTCCACGCCATCCCGCCGCACGAGGCGGCGCGGGGTTTCCGGCCGGGATGCTCGGTCCGCGATTTCGTGGAACCGCACACCGGAAAGGAAATTTTGATCCGCTTGGATTTAGAGAATTTTTTCCCGTCGATCACCGCCGCGAGAGTTCTGCAAATATTTCTAACCGCCGGCTACCCCGAGTCCGTCGCCCGCGCCTTGACCCGGCTGACCACCCATGCCGCACCGCCATCGGTGATGGAGGAAAAAAACCTCGCTTGGCCGGAACGCCGCCGACTTGCGACACCGCACCTACCGCAAGGCGCCCCGACTTCACCGGCCTTGGCGAATCTCTGTACCTTCCGGCTCGACTGCCGCCTCGCGGGCCTGGCAAAAGCGGCGGGAGCGGGATACACCCGTTATGCCGACGACCTGCTTTTCTCAGGCGGCGAGGATTTCGCACGGCAGTCAACGCGTTTCGAGGTGATGGTCGGCGCCATCATCATCGAGGAAGGTTTCCGCCCGAACCACCACAAGACCCGCGTCCTGCGGCAAGGGCAAAAACAACACGCCGCCGGCCTCGTCCTGAACGAGAAGCCGAATATCGACCGCCGCGAGTTTGATCGGCTCAAAGCGATCCTGACCAACTGCGCCCGCCACGGCCCGGCTTCGCAAAACCGGCAAAATCACCCGGACTTCGCCGCCCATCTGCAAGGCAGACTGGCGTGGGTCCGCTTCATCCACCCCGGCAAGGAGGCGAAACTACGGGCGATCTTCGAGCGCGTCGATTGGCAGTAACCCCGGTTATTGGTGAATGAAACGCGCAATCGCCGCGTATGAGCATTTCAACCCCATGACTCCTAAATCCATCTCTCCCTTGAACGGGCTCGCGCTTGCGACCCTCCTTTGCGGCCCGCTGCACGCCGATGTAAAACCCAACCCACTGTTTACCGACGGCGCGGTCCTGCAACGCGGGCAACCGGTGCCGGTCTGGGGCACCGCGCGGGATGGCGAAAAGGTGACCGTCGAAATCGCCAACCAAAAACTCACCACCACCGCCACCGACGGCAAGTGGAGCGTGAAACTGAAGCCACTGAAAGAAGGCGGCCCCCTCACGATGAAGATCACCGGCGACAATGCCGTGACGGTGAACAACCTGCTCGTCGGCGAGGTCTGGGTGTGCTCCGGCCAGTCAAACATGGAGTTTAAATTCGCCAAGACCCACAACGCCACGGAAGAGGGACCGAAGGCAGCTTTCCCGAAAATCCGGATGTTCACGGTGCAGCGAAAAACTTCTATCAAACCGCTGGCGGAAGCCGTCGGCACCTGGATCGAGTGCTCGCCGCAAACAGTCGGCGGCTTCTCCGCGGTCGGTTACTTTTTCGCGCGCGATCTCTACCAGAAGCTCGGCGTGCCGGTCGGCATGGTCCACACCTCCTGGGGTGGCACTCCCGCCCAGGCGTGGACGAGTTTGGAAGGATTCGGAAGCGATCCGGAGCTGCAAGGATATGTCACCGCCGCCAACCAGAAGGCCGCCAATTACGATGCCGCCGTCGCCGCCTACCCGGTGAAGCTGGAGGAGTTCAAAGCCAAGACCAAGGAATGGGAGGACACCATCGGCAAGGCCTATCAGGAGACC
>JBIHZT010000244.1:0-5982 GCA_044240265.1 Luteolibacter sp.
TGCCGCCATCGCATGGATCAACAGCCTGCCCCCGGCAGATAGATCCAAGGCTCTTCAAAACAGCAGCTGGCAATTGATCCAGGACGACCCCGCCAAGGCGGCCACGCTCCTGGCATCGCTTCCCGCAAACAGCCAGACCAGCAACCAGTTTTCCAATCTGGCATGTCAGTGGGCGCAGCAAGACCTTGTGGCCGCCCGCAAGTGGGCGGAATCGCTGCCCGCCGGTCAGACCCGGGAAAAAGCCATGAACGGGATCATCAACACCTTGTCGCAGACCGACCCCGCGCAAGCGGCGGCCGTGCTCGGCGGCGCGGTCATCAGCAATGAAAACTCCGGCCAGGTGGGAATGATCGTCGGCGCGTGGATTAAGACCGATCAAACGGCCGCGCTTGCATGGCTCGACAGCCTCGACCTGCGAGGAGACTCCCAGCGGAATGTCCACAGCCAGTTCCTGCAATACTGGGTCAACGAGGATGCGCCCGCCGCCAGCCGTTATGCTTTAGGCATTCAGGATGAGAAGTCCCGGAAGCAGGCGATCAGCTCCCTGGTGGGAGCATGGGGAAGAATTGATCCACAAGCCGCCCGGGAATGGATCACGACCGCTCTTGAAGGCGATTCCAAAAACAGCTCGCTCAACTCGCTGATTCAGGGCCTGAGCCACCAGGACTACTCCACGGCGCTGCGATACTATCAGGAAGCGACCGCGAACCTCGCGCCGGAAGCTGTTGAAAAAACCTTCGGAAACGCCGCATCCCAGATCGCCCGGAATTGGGTCCAGCTTGATTCCAAGGCCGCCGGCCAATGGGTGATGAGCCTCCCCGAAGGAGAATCACGCTCAAGCACGGTCCGATCCATGGTGGATGACTTGGGAGACTATGACATCAAGGATGCCGCGGAATTCGTCGGCACCCTCGCCGCAGGAAAAGAACGCGACCGAGCGGTGGGAGCGCTGGTCTCCGATCTCGGCGATCACGGCGATCCGGAATCCGCATTCGACTGGGCGGCCAGCACCAGCGACGCCACCAGCCGGGAAAACATGATCCGCAACGCCGCGAACCAATGGAAGGAATACGACCGGGCGGCAGCACGAGCCGCCGTGGCCGGCGCCGACATCAGCACCGAGGCCAAAAACAAGATCCTCAAGGGGCTGGAAAACTGAACCGGCCCCGGATGATGTGAACTGGATTTCCCAACCGGCCCCTTTCCCACTCACTCCGGCGCTGCCCGACCGGCTCTCACCTCCGTCTACCTGGACAGGCTTCAAAGCGGTAGCGAGCAAACGCTCAAAATAATCTATTGCAACTTTATAGCATTAAATGCTTGCGCCGGTTGTCCCGCCGCACATTCTTCTCCGCGTCATGAAGCCAACCGCAAGCGTCCTCGCATTCGTCGCCCTATCCTCCCCCCTCGTCGCCGGCGGAGATTTCCTCGCACCTTTCGAGCACCTTCACCTGAGCCAGCGCGGCACGCCTTTCGTCCATTCCTTCGGGATCGAACCCGCCTTCACCGGCCGCGACCTTTTCCTGGATCAAACCTACCGCGAAGGCGACGGCTTCACCGAACACGAGTCCGAGCTGGAACTCGAGTGGGCCTTCACCCAGCGGCTTGGCGCGATCCTGGAAGTCCCATACATCTGGGAGGACGAGAAAGACGTCGCCACCTCCTCCGGCACCGGCGATCTCGCCATCGTGCCCCGCGCCCTCTTGGTAGATCGCGAATGTTTCCTCCTCACCGCCCAGCTGGAAGTCGTGCTGCCAACGGGAAGCAGCCGCTTCGGCGGTGAAACCGCCATCGCCCCGGGTGTCGCGATGTGGAACGACCTCGGAAACTGGTGGACGCTCAACACGAACGTCGCCGTCGAGCACGGCTTCGATGAGGACTCCACCGAGCTGCTTTTCGGCGCCGGCCTGGTGAAATCCTTCGGTAAAAAAGCCGATGACCACGCGGATCACGCCCACCATGCCCACTCCAGCGCCGGCCTGCTCCACTTCCACCTCGAAGCCACCGGCTCCACCCCTCTCAACGGTTCCGACCAGGGCGACATCACGCTCGAAGGCCTGGTCGGCGTCAGCTACGGCATCACCGCCGGCCTCGACATCCGCGCCGGCTATCAGTTTCCGATTACCTCCCCCAGGGAATTCGACCACGGATTCACCGCCGGGCTCATCATCCATTTCTAGCAGACAAGCGGAAGCGTCGGCCGGGTATCGGTCAGTTTCCAGTCACTCCGGGATGACCGCAGGATGAATCACCGTCAATGCGGCGGCGCCCCGGATGCGGAGCCTCCACGGATCCAGCCGCAGACAAAAAAAGAGGCCGGAGAAAACCGAAGTGGGGGGAAACTCGATTTTCGCCGGCCTTTCTGAACCTTGACGTGGCTCAAACTCGGGGGGGAGTGGTTTTGTCGCTGTCCGCTCCTCGGGGGGAAGGCTTGCTCGCGGCGACAGGAAAACAAATATCCCATTCCCGGCCGGATTGACATTACGCGATGACGTGGACCTTCCCCTCCCGATGAAAAATCCCGGCCGACCGACTCTAGGATTGCCAAAGTTCGATCCTCGACTAGGAATCTGCCCCCGGCGCGAAACCGTCGCCCGCCAACCAGAAGCAACCATCCGATTATGAAGGACCTCAGCAAATACCGCAACATCGGCATTTTCGCCCACGTTGATGCGGGCAAAACGACCACCACCGAACGCATTCTCAAGCTCACCGGCAAGATCCACAAAATCGGGGAAGTTCACGATGGCGCATCCACCATGGACTTCATGGAACAGGAAGCCGAGCGCGGCATCACCATCCAATCCGCCGCCACCACCTGCTTCTGGAAAGATCACCAATTCAACGTCATCGACACTCCGGGCCACGTGGACTTCACCATCGAAGTTTACCGCTCGCTCAAGGTCCTCGACGGCGGCGTCGGCGTGTTCTGCGGTTCCGGCGGTGTTGAGCCTCAGTCGGAAACCAACTGGCGCTACGCCAACGACTCCGAAGTCGCCCGCGTCATTTACGTCAACAAGCTCGACCGGATCGGCGCGGATTTCTACCGCGTCGTCGCCCAAGTCAAAAAAATCCTCGGCGCGCACCCGCTCGTCATGGTCCTGCCAATTGGCACCGAGTCCGACTTCGTCGGCGTGGTCGATCTGCTCACCATGAAAGCCCACATCTGGGACGAATCCGGACAGCCGGAAAATTTCAAAATCGAGGAAATCCCCGCCGACATGGTGGACAAGGCGAAGGAATACCGCGCCGCCCTCATCGAGACCGCCGTCGAGCAGGACGACGCGATCATGGAAGCCTACCTCGAAGGCACCGAGCCGACGATCGATCAGGTCAAGAAGTGCATCCGCAAGGGCACCATCGACCTCGTGTTCTTCCCGACCTACTGCGGCTCCTCCTTCAAAAACAAAGGCCTCCAGCTCGTGCTCGACGCCGTCGTCGACTACCTTCCTTCCCCGACCGACGTGAAACCACTCCCCGAAGTGGACGCAGAAGGCAACGAAACCGGCAACTTCGCCATCATCGATCCGAAAGCCCCGTTCCGCGGCCTCGCTTTCAAAATCATGGACGACAAGTTCGGCGCGCTCACCTTCACCCGCATCTACTCGGGCACCATCAAAAAGGGAGACACCGTGCTCAACTCCTTCACCGGCAAAACCGAGCGCATCAGCCGCATGGTCGAAATGCACGCCGACGACCGCAAGGAAATCGACTCCGCGCAAGCCGGTGACATCGTCGCCATCGTCGGACTCAAGAACGTCCAGACCGGTCATACCCTCTGCGACGAGAAAAACCCGGCCACCCTCGAACCGATGGTTTTCCCCGATCCCGTCATTTCCATCGCCGTCGCTCCGAAGGACAAGGCCAACGCTGAAAAGCTCGCCAACGCCATCGGCAAGATGATCCAGGAAGACCCATCGTTCCGCGTCGAAACCGACGATGAAACCAACGAAATGATCCTCAAGGGCATGGGCGAGCTCCACCTCGACATCAAGATCGACATCCTCAAGCGCACCCACAAGGTCGAGGTCTCCGTCGGCGCACCACAGGTCGCCTATCGCGAAACCATCACCAAGGCCGTCACCGACAGCTACACTCACAAGAAGCAGTCCGGTGGTTCCGGCCAGTTCGCGAAGATCGACTACACCATCGAGCCCGGCGAGCCAGGCTCCGGCTTCATCTTCGAATCGAAGGTCGTCGGCGGCAGCATCCCGAAGGAGTTCATCCCTGCCGTCGATAAAGGCTTCAAAACCTCCGTCGATAAAGGACCACTTGCCGGCTACCCTTGCTTGGACTTCAAGGTCACCCTCAACGAAGGTGGTTTCCACGCAGTGGACTCCAGCAACATCGCCTTCGAAATCGCAGCGAAAGCCGCGTATCGCCAGACGATGGTCAAGTGCGGCCCGCAGATCCTCGAACCGATGATGAAGCTCGACGTCTTCACTCCCGACGAAAAAGTCGGTGACGTCATCGGCGACCTCAACCGCCGCCGGGGCATGATCCAAGGCCAGGAGCCGACACCCGGCGGTGTCCGCGTCAAGGCCGAGGCTCCGCTGAGCGCCATGTTCGGCTACATCGGCGACCTTCGCACCATGACCTCCGGCCGTGGCCAGTTCTCCATGGAGTTCAGCCACTACGCCCCTTGCCCGAAAAACGTCTCCGACGACGTCATCGCCAAGGCCAAGGCCAAGGACGAAGCGCTCCGCGCCGCGAAGTAACCCGTGGCGGCGGTTTCCAACCGCCATGCCCACCTCTCAAACCCCGCCGTCCCGCAAGGGCCGGCGGGGTTTTTGTTTCTACGAAGCTTATCCCTGTTGTGTTAAAGACCCGCATGTTCCGCCCTGCGATTCTTCACCCCCGTCCACCCTTTCCATGAAAAACCCCAGATCCGTTCTCGCAGCCACCCTGCTCGCCGTCTGCGCCGCACAACTGTGGTTCCCCTCCCAACTCGCCGCCGCCCCCATCCAGATCAGCGACGTTCCACGCGCCACCCAGTTTGGCGAAGGCCCAGCCCCCGCCGGTGCTCCGAACAACGGCCGCTACACCCCGCCGCTACCCGCGGATCCCGCCCTACCCACGCTCTGGCTCATCGGCGACTCCACCGTGCGCAACGGCACCACCGGCGACAACGGTCCGACCGGCCAATGGGGCTGGGGCGCGCCGATCACCGCCTATTTCGACCTCAATAAAATCAACGTCGTCAACCGCGCCTTCGGCGGCACCAGCAGCCGCTCGTTTTACAACGGCTTCTTTTGGAAAGACCTGCAGCCACGGATCAAGAAGGGCGATTTCGTCATCCTGCAGTTTGGAGCAAACGACAACGGTGGTGCCAAAGGAAAAGGCGCGCTCGGTGGCATCGGCGACGAGACAGCGATGAACGGCGAGGAAACAGTCCACAGCTTCGGCTGGTATTTGAAACAATTCATCACCGAGACCCTGGCGCAAGGCGGCGCTCCCATCATCTGCTCGTTAACGCCGCGCAAACGCTGGCACTCCGGCGGCAAACAATTCATGCGCGACAACGACACCCACACCGCATGGGCCGAACAAATCGCGAAAATCACCAACACGCCCTTCATCCCGCTTCACGACATCATCGCCACCAGCTACGAAAAACTCGGCCCGGAGAAAGTGGAGCCACTCTATGTCCCCGCTCCCAAGGAAAACCTCCACACCGGCTGGGCCGGTGCTGTCGTCAACGCCGGATGCGTCGTCTCCGGCCTGAAAGTCCTGCCCGCCGATCCGTTTGCAAAGTTCTTCTCCCCACTCGCCGACAGAATTTCTCCAGCCGACCGCAACCCATGAGAACCGCATCAGCCAATAGAATGTTAGTTTTTGCGGTCTTCTTGATCCCGTTCTCGGCAATCACACAGATCAGCGCCATCCGCCATGCCCGTGATCAAGATGCCGGTGTTTCCCAAGAAGAATTTCATCGTCACGGAGTTCGGCAGAAGGGAGCTGATCCGAGCCTGGAGACTCGCG
>JBIHZT010000245.1:0-5981 GCA_044240265.1 Luteolibacter sp.
CGGACGTGGACGCGGTGGTGTGCAGCAGCGCGCTGCTTGCCACGGGGGCCTATCGGGCGCTGCGGATGAGCGCCTCGCCCATCGTCGCGGCACGCGGGTTCGTGTGCTTCGACGATCCATCGTGGGCCAGCTTCGTGGATCCGCCGGTGACGGTGATCCGCCAGCCGGCCGCGGCGATTGGGGAAGCCGCCGCGGATCTACTGATGAAACGGATCGAGGATCGGACGCGTCCTGTTAGCGAGATCGCGCTGCAAGGCGAGCTGGTGGTGAGGAGCTGTGACACTCCGGTCTTGGAGACAATGAGATGAGAAAGAGGTGCGCGATGGGCGCTCCTTTCTTTCGCTTTTCATTGGCATGCGGACTGAAAGTCCGCGGTCCGTGAAGAGGTTCAGTCCAGCCAGAGTTTCTTCATCGCCTCGGCGCGGGCGAGGGCGGCCTCGGTGGTTGCGCCGATGAAATTGGCGTGGCCCATTTTCCGGCGGCCGCGGGCGTGGCGTTTCCCATAGAGGTGGAGATGCGCCTCACCGTCCTCGAACAGCGGCAACCAGTCCGGCGGCGTGGTTTCGTCCTCCCACATGTCGCCCAGCAGATTCAGCATCACCACCGGTGTGAGCAAGCGGGTGGAACCTAGCGGAAGCCCGATCACCGCGCGGAGCTGCTGTGCGAACTGCGAGGTGACGCAGGCGTCGAGCGTGTGGTGACCGGAGTTGTGCGGACGCGGTGCGATTTCGTTGACTAGCAGCGAGCCGTCGGGATTGAGGAAGAACTCGACTCCTAATATCCCGCGATAATCCAGCGCTTCGGCCACCCGGCGGGCGATCGCAGCCGCTTCCAGGGCCACCGCCGGCGAGACGCGGGCCGGGATGATGGAGACGTCCAGGATGTGATGCCGATGCCGGTTTTCCGCCGGATCATAGGTCACGGTGACGCCGTCCGCACCACGCGCGGCCATCACGGAAAGCTCCTTTTCAAAGGGCACCCACGCTTCCAACACCGCGCGCGGGGCCTCGAACGCAGCCCAGATTTTTTCCGGATCCTCGATGCCTTCGAGTTTAACCTGACCATTGCCGTCGTAGCCGAAATCCGCGGTCTTGAGGACGCCCGGACCGTTGAGCTCCTTCATCGCGGCGGCCAGATCGGCGGCGCTGGAAATGACGGCAAACCACGTATGCGGGATGTTGTTCTCGCGTAGGAAATTTTTCTCCCGCTCGCGGTTCTGGCAGATGCAGATGGCATACGGTGATGGATACAACCCCGTGCATTTGGCGACCGTTTCCAGCGTCTCGCAGGGAATGTTTTCGAACTCCACGGTCGCCACGGTGACGCGGCTGCAAAAGTCCTTGAGCGCCAGCGCGTCGTCGAACGGCTTGTCGATGACCTCGTCCGCGCACTCGACGGCGGGCGCTTCGAGGCCGCCAGTCCAGATCACCGTGCGCACGCCCATCCGGCGGGCGGCGAGAGCAATCATGCGGCCGAGCTGGCCACCACCAATGACGCCGACGACACAATGCGGCGCGTGAATAGGAAGAGAAGAAGGCATGTAATCAGTCAATGGGATCGAGAGGAGGCAGCGCGGCCGACTTCACGGCGGCGGTCTGGTTTCTGCGGAAACCGGCGAGTTTTTCGGCGAGTCCGGCGTCGTGGTTCGCGAGCATGGCCACGGCAAAAAGCGCGGCGTTGGTAGCGCCCGCCTTACCGATCGCGAAGGTCGCAGTCGGGATGCCGGCGGGCATTTGCACGATGGAAAGAAGCGAGTCCACGCCTTGCAGGGCCTTGGATTCCACCGGCACGCCGAGCACCGGGATGTCGGTGATCGCAGCGGTCATCCCAGGCAAATGCGCCGCTCCGCCGGCGCCGGCAATGATACATTTCAGTCCCCTGCCCCGCGCCTCGGTCGCGTAGGAAACCAGCTTGTCCGGCGTCCGGTGGGCGCTCACGACCTCCGCCTCCCACGCCACGCCGAAGTCCTGCAAGGTGCGCGCGGTGTGCTCCATCGTCGGCCAATCCGACGTGCTTCCCATGATAATTCCGACGACTGGTGCTGCGTTCATACCCGCAGCGTGGCGGACCGCGTGCGGCGCGTCAATACGCTCGTCACTACGAATTCCAACCGATTGAATTGACGAGGTTCCGCGTGAACGATGCCGGGAGAGTCCCTTGAAGATGGAATCATCTCTTACTGAGTCCGCAGGGCTACAAGGTTCATTTTCCAAAAAGATTCTTCACTTCTTTTTTCAGGCGCTTTCTGAAGACTTTGATTTTTGAAGGGGTTTTCGGTTTCGACGGCTTCAGAAGAAGCCGCTCGAATTTTCCTCTTGTCTCAGGACACAGCACGTCGAAGTAACTCGAGTTGATCACTTTCCTCACAAATCTGAAAGTATCCCGCGATGCATCTCCCGTAAGGGCGTTTTTCACCGACAGTTGTTCGGCATGAACGCGGAACGAGCTTAGAGATTCGTCGATGAATGCCACTTTTCCGGCATAACAGAGACGGTACCACATATCCAGGTCGATCAACTGGGACAGCTCCGGATCAAAACCTCCTATATCGATGAGACTTTGCCTTCGGATGAGGACGATCGAAGGCTCGCCAAACTTGTTCCAAACGCCATCGATCAGGGCTGGATCCGCTAGAAGTTCACTGCCATCCTGCAACGGCCGGAGATTGGTCCAACCTCCATGAAGAATGCCGCAGGTATCGGCGATTTTGCGTGCGTGCGCACTCTCCGTATCGGTTTGCTCGAATAGAATATCCCGTGGCGAAAAGACCAGGGAAATGGAGCCGTCGGTTTCCGCGCTGGCGACAAGTTTGGCAACGCAATCCGTTTTGATAACGTCATCCTGAAACAGAAACTTGATGTATTTCCCGGATGCGTGCGCCACACAGTTGTTCCAATTCCCGGCCAACGTGGTGTGCCGGTGGTGCAATACCTTTACCGGGAAGGGTGACGTGTCCTCAAAGCGCCGGATGATTTCCAGCGTTTGATCCTTGGATCCATCGTCTGAAAATATCACCTCCAGATTCCGGTAGGTTTGAGCGCACACGCAGTCCAACGCAAGCGATAGATAATCCGCTCCTTCATAAGTTGGGATGCAGATTGAAACGAGAGGTGATGATATCATGATTTGATTTGAGCCGATTCCGAATTTCACCTGAAGCTCCGTTTTCTGAAACTTCGAACCCATCTTCTCCATATTTTCTGCATGGTATTCAATTTTCCGGATTCCAAAACCTGGCGGTTCAATCGTGTGACCTCGGCATCAAGCGTCTGGAGCATTTTGAACTGGATCGCGGTTGCCTCGCTGAGGGCTTGAATCATGCTTAGTGGATTTTCCTCCGTTGCGGAAGGCGGTGGGAACACAGCGCTAAAATCCAGTTCCGGGAAAAAATTCCGATGAATTTGACGATTTTCCTCCAAATAGGCCTCGCTGACACGGTTTTGCAGTGAATGCGACAGGTAGTTGGTATTCTCGACGGCCTTGGTAAATGAGCTGAATTTCTCAAGGTAGTTGAAAATACCGTTGTCGTGGACGTCCTTGAAAACCGACGGCTTTGTTTGCAGGATCGACAGGATCTTGTAGTCAAACGTGGAGTTCACCACTGGAATGTTATAATCAAGGGATTCATGGTGGATTCCGGCCGCCTCGGCGAAATCTCTTGAGAGCCCTTGTGGATGAAGGAACTGCGGCAGGAGGGGGCGGATATAGATATCCCCGTCATCCGCCAGCCGTTTCCAGCTTTCAAATGTCTCTAAGAACCGCGGCGACTTGGCCGCGATGCACCCACTCGCGAATTCTTCAAGCGAAACTCCGTTTTTCATGGGCCATTGTTTCCATGCGGAGACAATCCATTCATCCTGGCGCCGGAAGTATCCGATGACCTGGATTTTGAAATGCTCCCTAGCTGTCTCGAAAAACTCGGAATAGCTGGCGTTGATCGCGAGTGTTTCCGCGCTGACGATCAAAATTTGTTTTTGGGCCTGATCCATCTTGTGGGCGAGATCTTCCCATGCCCCACCCAAGTGAGCCTTTCTTTCAGGCGGCGCAATCCGCTGCATCAACTCCTCGAAGTAAGCGATGGGAAACCCGCTGTTCAACTTCGTTTCCAGATTCCGGTCTGCGATCCAGGCGCCCCGCTTCGCGGCCAGTAGTTCCTGATTGTTTTTTAAAAACCGCTGGATGGTCGAGCTGCCCGCCTTAGGAGTTCCTATGTGAACGATCAGCTTTTTCATGAAATAGTCGAAGAGGAGAAATAAATCGGAGGCGCAACGGGTTGTTCAATCGACCGCGCCGCGTGAAATTTTGTCTTACGGTTGATCGAGCTGTCAAGGATGGGGAACGGGGCAATTTCAGCCGACTCACTTCACTTGCATCCCGCCGCAGTGTTGCTTTACTCCCGCCAACGAGCACCTCGTAACTGATCTAAATATCATGGGAAGACACTTTGAATGCCGCCGCCGGGCGAAGGAATCGCGATGGGCCACGATGTCCAAGGTGTTTCCGAAGCTGGCTAAATCCATCACCATGGCCGCCAAAAACGGCGGCCCGGACCCGGAATCCAACGCGCCGCTGCGCATGGCCATCAACAACGCGAAGGCCCAGAACCTCTCGAAGGAAAACATCGAAAACGCCATCAAACGCGCCGCCGGCAAGGACGCGGCGGACATTTCCGAAGTGACCTACGAGGGCAAGGGCCCGCACGGCTCGCTGTTCATCGTCGAGTGCGCCACGGACAATTCCAACCGGACCGTCGGCAACCTGAAGATCATTTTCAACAAAAACGGCGGCCAGTTGGTGAACGCCGGGCAGCTGGATTTCATGTTCAACCGCAAGTCGGTGATCGAATTCCCGGTGCCGGAAGGGCGCGATCTGGAGGAGCTTGAGCTCGAACTCATCGACGCGGGACTCGAAGAACTCTCGGTGGACGAGGGCATCGTCTCGGTGATCGGTGAGTTCAGCGCCTTCGCTAGCCTCAGCCACGCCGTCGAGGCGGCGGGGATTGTTCCGACGAAATGCAGCCTTCAGCGCCTGCCCACCCAGCCCATCGAGCTGACCGAGGAGCAGATGGAGGAGGTCGAAGCGATCCTCGACAAGATCGAGGACGACGACGACGTGCAGGCGGTTTTCACGAATCTGGCGTAGGCCTTCAAACCTGGGTCAGCGCGTGACCCAGCGCGGTGACCGCGTGGTCGATTTCCTCTCGGCTCGTGGACAGCGGCGGCATCAGGACGATGGTGTCGAGAATCGGTCGGGTGAGCAGTCCGTGGGCGCGGGCGGCGAGGCACACCGCCTCGCCGAAGCGTTCGGCGGGTGGAAATTTCCCACCATCCGGGCGGCGGAGTTCGATCCCGGCGATGAAGCCGCATTGGCGGATTTCATGAACGAGCGGCTGGTGGGATTTCAAATCCGCGAGGCGGGCGGTAAAATGGGCGATTTTCTCCGGCAGATGGTCGAGGGTCTTCTCCTGCTCGAACACATCGAGGCTGGCCAAGGCGGCGGCGCAGCCCAGCGGATTCGCGGTGTAGCTATGCCCATAGTAGAACGCGCGGTCGGCGTCGCCCAGGAAAGCATCGTAAATTTTCCCGGTGGTGAGCGTGGCGGCAAGCGGCAGGTAGCCGCCGGTGAGGCCCTTGGCGAGGCAGAGGAAATCGGGGATCACCTGTTCTTGTTGGCAGGCGAACATGCTGCCGGTGCGGCCGAAGCCGGTCATGACTTCATCGAGGATGAGGTGGACGCCGGTCTCGTCACACCACCGCCGCAGATCGGCGAGCATTCCGGCGGGCCAGGGGCGCATTTCGTTGACGCCTTGGATGAGCGGCTCGATGACGACGCCCGCGATGTTTTCCGTTTCCATTTCGCGAAGCTCATCCATCGACCGGACATGCTGGACCGGGAATCCCATCCCGCGGAAGCGTTCGAAAAACCGCCCGACCCCGCCGAGCGAGGCCGCGCCGAGGGTGTCGCCGTGGTAGCCGTTCGCG
>JBIHZT010000246.1:0-5954 GCA_044240265.1 Luteolibacter sp.
GCGCAGCCGCCTTCATTGGCGAGGTCCGCGCCACGCTCACCGCCCAGCGCAAACTTTGATGCAGCCGGGCGTGATGATCCCCAAAAGGTGAATCAGACCTCTGTCTTTTCTTAGAGTGAATCAGTGGCAAAATCGGCCGCATACAGCTTCGGCATATTCCTTTCCCGGATTATTTCCAGTCCACGGCGACCTCGGCGACGCGGCCACTCTTGTCGTCATACTTGAGCAGTCCGTGTTCGAGGGCGTATTCGTGGACGCATTTGGTGACTTTCACGTCGAAGGCGCAGTATTCGGCGATTTTCCGGAGCGGTTCAAACTCCCCGGATTTTTTGTGTTCCTGCCACCAGCGCAACGCATCGAGACCGTCGGCGGTCTTGCCGGTGCCAAGCGAGGCGGAGGCCACGGAATCAAGCTTGAGCCGGAAGCCGACGATTTTTTCCAACTCGAGCATCATGTCGAGATTGATGGTTTGCTCGGCAAGCGTGTGGAAAACGTAGGGCTGGAGGACGGGGTAATCGAACTGCATGTGGTTCCAGCCGACGACGAGGTCCGCCCTCACCAGTTCCTCGCCGAGTTTTTCCATCTCGTTCTCCGCATAAATCTCGTAGGTCCCGCGGGCGGTGCTGTAGGTGACGCCCACGGAGACGCCCATCTTGGCCTTATGCGCGAATCCTCCGACGTCGCCGAAGCTGCGCTGCGTTTCCAAGTCGAAATAGACGATGTTTTTTCCGGCCACGGCGTTTTGTAGCGGGCGGACGGGGTTGCCAGCAAGCGCGATGGGCGATTTTTCGGAGGCGCAAGGCGCTCCGCAGTTCGGATCAGACGGCGGCCGTGCTGCCGATGACGTCGCGCACGCGGCCGGCGATGACATCGGCGAGTGTTGCCTCGCCTTCCTCGCGGAGGAAATCGCAGTAGTTCGAGGCGACGGCTTCGAGGTCGGCGGCGTATTCCGGGCCGAGCGCTTCGAAACCGGTGAGGGCTTTTTCAAAATGGCGGCGCGCCCACGAGCGATCGCCGGTTTTCAGCAGGGCGAGCGCGAGATTATTATGGGATTGTGCGGTGTCCGGGTGCTCCTCGCCGAGGATGCTGCGGCGGGTCTCCAGCGCGATCATGTGCATTTCCCGCGACTGTTCGTAGAATCCGGCGGCTTGGTAGAGCGCACCGAGGTTGCTGGAGACGGTGGCGGTCTGCTCGTGTTCCTGGCCGAGCTGGGAGTGGACGATTTCCAAGGCGCGGAGGAAATGGGATTCCGCAGTGTCGAGATCGCCGTTGGCCTTGGCGATGAAGCCGAGGTTGTTCGCCATCGCGGCGATGTCCAGCAGCAGGGGTGGCTCGTGTTTTTCGAAATATTCGATGGCTTTCCGCCAGTGGCTGACGGCCTCGTCTTCCCGGTCCAGTCCGTCATAAGCGGCACCGAGTGCGGCGTGGAGCCTGCCGACCTGGTCGAATCGATCCGGGCGCTCCTGCAATTGGTCGATGGCCTGGCGGTAGTCGTCGCGGGCGAGTTCCATCTCTCCCAACTCGCGGTAAACGTCGCCGCGGATTTCCAGAGTGGTGGCGAAGGCATCGATGCTATCGAGATTGGGACCTAGCGATTGCTGCGCTTTTTCCACAGCGGCGGTGGCGGCATGGAGGGCTTCGCTGAGATTCCCCGCGGCACGCAGGGATCCCACGCGGTCTTGAAGGATGCCAATAAGGGTAGCGGTCGGGGAGTCCATGATTCGAGGGAGTTTCTAGGGATCGGAGGGCATTATTCGTGAATTTTCCCGGCTGACGAGCCGAAACCACTGGTGGGGGAAAGTCTTTCGATCAATTCGCCCCGGGATGAGGGCAACAGGCCGAGTGCGTCACGCAGGGATGTCTCAGCCTGGCATTGATGATGAAAGACTCCGAGCAGGCGGGCCAGTTCGTTTTCAAAGTGGCGGAGTGCCCGCAGGCTGGGCGGCGTGGTGCCAAGGTGGTCGAGCACGCGCTTGAGCAAATCGTAGAATCCGGGCTCGGGGTGCTCGGGCTCCACGGCGGATTCCATCAACTGGCAGCAATAGGCGGCGAGCAGGGTGGAATTGTAATCAAGCCGCAGCCCCTCGCGCCACTCGCGGATGGCAACCTCGCGCAGGGTGTGCAACTCACCTTGGCGAGCCCGGCTGAAAGTGATTTCCCCGCCAAAAAACAAATCGAGCTGGCCGGAAAACGGACTTTTCGCGCGCCGGGCGCCTTTTGCCACGGTTTTGACCAAGCCATGGGCGTCGGTGAACCAGTGGACGATGAGACTGGTTTCCGTCAGCCGGGTCAGGCGGATCACAATGGCTTCCGTGGGATGCACGCGGTGGTTTTCGGTGAATCGTCCGTCTTACAGGGACAGCACCTCCGGCTCGTTGCCGGGCTTCCACTTGATGTTGCAGCCGCTGCTCGGATAAGGGCGGGCGAGCGGTTCCTCGCCTTCGAGCATCCGGCGCACCGCTTCGCGCAGATCGCCGCCGTGGGCTTCGATGCCGCTGCGAGGGCGCGAGTCGTCGAACTGGCCGGCGTAGAAAAGCTTCCCGTCCGCATCGAAGAGGAAAAAGTCCGGTGTGCAAACGGCCCCGTGGGCCTTGGCGATTTCCTGGGATTCATCGAGCAGATAGGGAAACTCCCAATGCCTATCGGTGGCAAACGCCTTCATCGGCTCCGGCCCGTCCTGCGGATACCTCGCGAGATCGTTCGAGTTGATGGCCACGGTGTTGACTCCCAGCGGCGCGATTTCCCGAGCGAATTCCCCAAGCGCGTCCGCCAGGTGGATGACGAACGGGCAGTGATTGCAGGCGAAAACCACTAACAATCCCCGCGTACCGGTGACATCCGCGCGGGCCACGATTTGGCCGTCCGCATCAGGCAGGGAGAAATCAGGAGCGGCGTCTCCCGGGCTTAACAGAAACGAGGACAGAGTTTCAGACATGGCGGCACCGTATCACAATTCCCCGGCGCGCAAAATGGTTTTCCGCCTTTGACCGGTGACGATTCCGCTGCAAGCTCCCGCCGCCATGCCAGACGGACTTTCACCGGCGGAACTGCTCCGCTACTCGCGCCACCTGCTCATTCCGACAGTGGGCGAGGCCGGGCAGTTGCGTTTGAAAAACGCCTCGGTCCTGCTAGTCGGCACCGGAGCGCTGGGCTCCCCGGCCGCGCTCTATCTGGCAGCGGCCGGAGTCGGCAGGCTCGGCCTGGTGGATGCGGACGTGGTGGACGCGTCCAACCTCCAGCGGCAGATCCTCCACGGCGAGTCATGGATCGGAAAACCGAAACTCGAAAGCGCCGCCGCCCGACTGCGCGAGGTGAATCCGCACGTGCGCGTGGAGCTTCACCCGGTTCGATTCACGTCGGAAAACGCGATGGAAATCGCCACTTCCTACGACATCCTGGTCGATGGCTCGGACAATTTCCCCACCCGCTTCCTCACCAACGACACCGCGTTCCTGCTCGGAAAGCCATTGGTTTACGGCGCGATCCACCGTTTCGAGGGCCAGACCGGCGTCTTCGCCCCGCACCTCGGCGGGCCGTGCTACCGGTGCCTGCTGCCTCACATGCCGGCGGCGGGCAGCGTGCCGTCCTGTCAGGAAGCGGGCGTGCTGGGCGTGCTGCCGGGCATCATCGGCTCGCTGCAGGCACTGGAAACGCTCAAACTGATTCTCGGAATCGGCACCATCCCGCTCGGCAAGCTCACCTGCTACGACGCGCTCAACAGCAGCTTCCGCACGCTCCGGCTGAACCGCGATCCGCAATGCCGGCTGTGCGGCGACCACCCGGAAATTTTCAGCGTCTCCAATCCCGAGACCACCGCCTCCGCCACCTGCGATTTTACCCCAGAACACATGGAATCCATCACCACCTCCGAACTCCGCATCCTCCTAGCAGACAATTTCCAAGGCCTGCTCATCGACGTGCGCGAGCCGGACGAATACGCCGTCGCCCACATCGAGGGCTCACGCCTCATCCCGCTGAAAACCCTGCCGGCCGAATTGGAAAGCCTGCCCACCGACCAGGAAATCCTGATCCACTGCAAAGCCGGCGGAAGGTCCGCCAAAGCCGTGCAACTGCTGCTCGACCATGGCTTCACCCGCGTCAAAAACGTCACCGGCGGCATGGACGCGTGGCTGGCGGAAAACTAACGCCACCATCAGCCGTCCTCGCCGGACGGCAGCGCGATCTTCTTCCGCTCCCGAGCCTCGCGGAAAAAACTCTGGATCATGAACAGGCATTCCTCGCCGAGGACCCCCGCGGTCACGTCGCACCGGTGATTCAGCGGCGGGTTCGCCTCCAACAGATTGATCCAACCGCCGGCCGCGCCGGCCTTCGGGTCCGGGCAGCCGAAAACCACGCGCTCCGGCCGGCAGTGCACGATCGCTCCGGCGCACATCGGGCATGGTTCCTTGGTCACGTAGAGCGTGCATTTTTCCAAGCGCCAGTCGCCGAGCGCCTCCTGCGCGGCCGTTAGCGCCAGCATTTCCGCGTGAGCGGTGGCGTCCTTGAGGACTTCCACCTGGTTCCAAGCGCGGGAAATGATCCTGCCCTCGCGCACGACCACCGCCCCGACCGGCACTTCCCCGGCGGTGTATGCCTTGCGCGCCTCACGCACCGCCTGGCCCATGAAATAAACGTCGCTATGTAAATCAATGATCGGTCCTTCGTCTTCCACACCCGAGGGTTAAAGGATGAAACCGCCCGATGCACGCGGATTTCACCGGCATTCGCGCTCCGCTCAGACCGTCCACGGCGCGCGGCGCGGGTGGCGGCACATTTTGTTCGCCTCGTCGTCGTTGAGGAATTTCTCGGTGGCGGGGTCGAAGCGGACTTTCCGCCCGAGCTGCCAGCCGATGGCGGCCGCGTGGCAGGCGATGTGGCCGTTGCGCGTGACCACCTCGTTCGCCGCCGGAGCGCCGCGGGATTTGATGCAGTCGAGGAAATCGCGGACGTGTCTGGTGGGATCGGTCCCGGAAATTTCACCCGTCGGCATGCCGGCTAACAGCGCGGGATTGCTGGCGGCGATTTTTCCGAAATCCGCGGTCTCGACCCAGCCGTCCTCGCCCTCGAAGCGCACCGGACAGGTGCCGGGGACGACCCAGTCGCCCTCGCCTTTGAAGCCTGCGAGACGCATGACCAGCTTCACCCCGCTGGCGTAGCGGCCTTCGATGAGGGTGTCGCCCTTGCTCTCGAACTCGACGGGCGTGGTGCCATCCGCGCCCGCCGCCCATTGGCAGAGGTCGAGCGTGTGCGCGCCCCACTCGGGCAGGCCGGCGCCGCCGTGGAAGGCGTAGTGCCCGCGCCAGCGGCCTTCGACGTATTTTTGGTTATACGGTCGCAGCGGGGCCGGGCCGAGCCAACGGTCCCAGTCGATGACCGCGGGATCCGGCTCGGGCTCGGCGGGTAGCGGCGCGAGGTCCGGCACGAGGCGCAGGATGGACGCGTGGACGGTATGGATTTTCCCAAGCCGGCCGCTGCGGGCGAGTTCGGCGGCGAAACGGAAGTTATCGACGTTGCGCCGCTGGGTGCCGGCTTGGAAGACGCGCCCGTGGAGTTTTACGGCGTCGGAGAGTTCCTGCGTTTCGTGGATCGTCATGCTGCACGGTTTTTCGGCATAGATGTCTTTGCCGGCTTTTGAGGCGAGGATGATGCCGAGCGCGTGCCAATGGTCGCCGGTGGTGATCTGCACCGCGTCGATGTCGTCGCGGCCGAGGATTTCCATCATGTCGCGGCATTTATAACAGTCCTCGTTGCCGTATTGTTTGTTCGCCATGCGCCGGACGATTTCGCGGCGCGACTCCTGCACGTCGGCAATGGCGACAAACTGCACGTCCGGTTGGGCGAGGAAACAAGACAACACCTGCCGCCCGCGCGGGCCGATGCCGATGCCGCCCATGACGATGCGGTTGCTCGGCGCGACCGCGCCGTTTTTCCCCAAAGCGGACCCGGGAATGATC
>JBIHZT010000247.1:0-5948 GCA_044240265.1 Luteolibacter sp.
GAGGGCAAACTTGGCTCCGGTGAGGTCGAGATTTCCGGTGACGGCGAGTGTGTCGGCGGCGGCGGAAATCACATCGCAGGCGTAGGTGCCGGCAATGGTGGTGGCTCCGGCATTGAGGATGCCGGTGGTGCCCGCGGTTGCCGGATTGACGGCTCCTGCGGCACCGGTGCCGGCGATGGTCAGCGTGCCATTAACCGTGCCTGTGCCCGAAAGGGTGGGCGAGCCAGTGGCGGTGGCGCCACCGACGGTGACCACACTGGCGGCGTCCGTGCTGCCAGTGAGGACGAGCGTGCCGGCGTTGACGGCGGTGGCCCCGGTGTAGGTGTTCGGGCCGGAGAGGGTCAGGGTGTCTGCCCCCGTTTTCGTCAGGCTCAGATTTCCTTTCAGGATTCCAGCGAAAGATGACGGAGAAGCCGCCGCAGTGTTGATCGTGAGTGTCGAGGCGGTGCCGGAAGAGTTATTCACGCTGACTGCCGACGCCGTCACACCGCCGAAGAGGGAGATGCCGGCAAGCTCTTGATTCCTGCCATTGAGATCGAATTCGTGAACGTTCGCCGCATTCCCCATGATCAATTTGGTTGCCACCGGCAGGCGGTTGTCCCCCCCGTCCAATTGCAGCCTGCCAAAAATAAGTGAGGTGTCTCCGAGATAGGTGTTGGCCCCGGACAGAATGACAGTTCCGGTTGCGCCTTCGTTGCGGATGGTTAGCCCTGTATTGACCGCCCCGCTGTCGATGACTCCGCTCATCTTGAGGGTGGCTCCGTTTTTCGCACCCATCCGGGTTCCGGCCAAACCAATGGTCAAATTACCCGCCCATTCGTTGATCCCGCTTTTGCTATTCAATGCCCCGTCAAAGTTGCCGGTACCTTTGATCGTCAGAGCTTCGCCAGTGACCGTAATGCCGCCCTCGAGTTCGAGCCGCGCGTTGGACGCGTTACTGGTGGTAGTTCCATTCACCACCGTGCCCGCCGCCGTGGTTCCCAGCGCGCTGGCGTTTTGGACATTCAAGACACCCGTGCTCACGGTGGTCAAACCGCTGTAGCTGTTAGCGCCGGAGAGGACCTGTGTTCCAGCGCCGGTTTTGGTGAGTTGCATGGCAGTGCCGCCAGTGAGATTTTTCACATAGGTCTGAGTGACCCCTGTTCCAGGATTCAGCGTCAGGCTCGTGACGCTGGCGTTCATTGCAAGGTTTTGGCCTGTGCTGGCGTCTCCAATCAAGCCGCCGAAGGTCGGGGTGGTCACGCCGGAGGTGTCGAGCGTGCCCGCGCCGGAAGTGTCGAACGCGCTATTCTGCATCGCCAGACTATTGCCCAAGGCCAACGTGCCGGCGGATACCGTCGTTGCTCCGGTGTAGGTATTCGCGCCGGTGAGAGTCAGCGTGCCTTTGGTGACCGCGGTGTCGTTCAAAGTCAGGCCACCGCCGGAGGGCGTGGTGAAATCCAGCAGGTTCTGGCTGGTGGTGATGCTCTTGCCGTTGCTGTCGATCTTCGCGCCGTTGGACATCACGTAGGCTTTAGTGAGGCCGGACATGAACGGTCCGCTCGCGCCTGCACCCGCTTTCAGTGTGCCGCCGTCAAGATTGATGGTGTTGGTGCCACTCGTTAGGGTGGTGGTGATCTTGTCGACCTCCAGCGTGCCGCTGCCGGTGAGACTGATGGTGGAGGTGCCGCTGGTATGATTGTTGAGGGTTGTAATCGTGGCTGTTCCAGACTGCACGTTCAGAATGCAAGTCCCGCTACCCACACCAAGGGCGGTGCCGGGCGTGCCACTGATATAGTTGCCACCGTTGATCGTGAGAGTCCCGGTGGCGGTTCCGTTGCCGATGAGATCAGCGGCCGCTGAGCCAGCGGTTGAAAATGTGCCGCCTGTAATGGTCATGGTGCCCGACGTTACGCTGCCGATGACCAGTCCGCGGGCTGGGTTAGGGAGACCATTTGTAGTGTTCGCATACACGGTGGTGCCTTCCGCCGCGGTGTAGATCAACGCTTGCGCGCCGTTGACATTCAGTCGGTCGGTCGTGGAGGTGCCATCGGTCGTATTGTCAGCATCCGGATTCCAGTTGGCAGGGGTTTGCCAGTCGCCGGTAACGGCACCGCCGTCCCACTGGTAAATGGCGGCGGATGCGCTGGCTGCGGCGAAGACCGTGATCACGGTGACGAGGGCAGCGGGGCGGAGAAATGAATGGCGCGTGGGTTTCATGGGGTTTGGTGGGGGATTTGGGTAATACCGTCCGGAGAGTCGCATCGACTCCTTGTCCCCGTCACGCGGGCATTGCCTATCTTTTGGCTAGTAATTCGAGGTCGAGGCCATGGAACTCATCGAGCCGCGCTGGCTGGCGACCAAAGCCGTTACCGAAAGAAATCTTGGCAACGCGGGCCCGAAAGCCAGCTTCGCGGCAGTTGATCTCCCCTTGAAAATCCGCTGAATCCGCCAGATCGAGAACTCCGGTCCGACCCTTGGCTTTTTTACCGGCCTTCACCCAGAAGCGATTTCTTTGTTGTCAGTCGTGTGGGATTGCTATCGTTCACACGGAACAGGAAATTTCTCCAGATGCAGCGGATGACAAACCCACCACGAGCCGGAATCGCACGATTCCTGTCGTTCACTCTGCTCTCGTTTGCCCGCGTGGCAGCGGGACCCACGGTGAGCGAACCGCTGCCGGCGCTGCTGACGACGGCGGAGGAGGTGCGCGCCCTCGGAGAAGCGGAGGTGTTCGTCCAACACCCGGTCAGGCTGCGCGGAGTGGTTCTGCAGCAACCCACCACCATGGGCAATTCGCTCGTGCTGGCGGACGAAACGGCCGGAATTTACATCGAAGCGCCGCCGCTGCTGTGCAAGGGGCTGGTAAGGGGAAATCTCATCGAGGCGCGAGGACATGCGGTCCGTGGCGGCTTCTCGCCTTACGTGATCGCCGACGGGATCGATATGTTAGGTAATCGTGCGCCTCCTCCACCGACGAAGGTCTCGTTCAACAAGCTGGCGAGCGGTCGCTATGACGCTCAATGGGTCACCATTACGGGAACTGTGCGGCGCACGAAAGCGAGCACTGTTTCTGGCGAAGATCCGCTGGTCGAGATTGCCAGTGGTGGCGGACGGCTCGGCGTCGTATCCCGGGATCCGGACATCCTGCTTGTGCCGGTGGATGCGGAGGTGCAGGTGAAGGGCGTCGTGTTCTATCAATTCAGCCGTTCCGGACAAATGCTCCGCCCGCTGCTCGCCCTGCCGGACAAGCAAGGGATCGAAGTCGTGGTCCCCCCGCCCGCGGACATTCCACTCAAGTCCATCGACAAGCTGCTTGCGTTCTCGCTAGACGGGTCCTTCGGGCACCGGGTGAAGGTGCGCGGCGAGGTCACCCACCATGTTCCGGGCGAGGCTTTGTGGCTGGAATTTGGCGGTCGCGCGGTCCGGGTAAAACTCGACGAAACGCAGATTTACTCCCCGGGCGAAGCGGTGGAAGTCGCCGGCTTTGTAAAATTGGGCAACTACTCTCCTGAATTGGAAGACGTGACGGTGAAGCGGCTGGCGATTGGCTCTCAACCGATTCCAACCCGATTGGAATCCCCGGCCGCCGCAGCGGATCACGACGCCGGATTCGTCACGCTGCGAGGGCGCTTGCTTGAGAAAATGCGGGTTCCACAGGGGGTGAGATTGGTTTTCAGCGCCGACAATCATGACTTCCCGGCGCTCCTCCACCACGCTGGCGACCAAGCTTCATTGCTCGACATCTGGGAAGTCGGCGCTCTCATGGACGTGACCGGCATCTGCGGTGTTTCCCGCCTCCCTGGAAATCTCCATGCCGGCACCGTGGAGCCCACCGAGTTCGATTTGATCGTGCGTTCGCCACAGGATCTCTTGGTCATCGCCCGGCCAACGTGGTGGAACACGGAGCGGATTGCCTGGTACCTGGCCGCACTGGCACTCGCCTTCGGGGGGCTCACAAGCGCCACCGCTTGGCACTCGCGGCGGAGACTCCGCATGGCCGCCGCCGCACGCCGTCAATCCGAGGCCGAGTTCGCGGCCATCCTCGGCGAGCGCAACCGCATCGCCCGCGAAATCCACGACACGCTCGCCCAGGATCTGGGGGCGATTCTGCTCCAGCACGAGATGCTCAAGGATCTCGTCCCGGCCGGTTCGGAGGCGCAAGCGCACCTGGTCGAGGCAAATGAAATCGCCCGCGATGCCCTTGCCGAGGCCCGCGATTCGATTTGGAACATGCGTTCCCAAGCCCTTGAGGACAACGGCCTCGGCGGCGCGCTCACCGGCGTTCTCGACCAACTGACCGACCGCGATGGGATCGAAGGCACCATCGAAATTTCCGGCCACCCCTCTCCCCTGCCCCCCATGGCGGAGAACAACCTGCTACGCATCGGACAGGAGGCCATCACCAATGCCGTGAAGCACGCATCGGCGAAGCACATCGATGTCGCGCTGGAATACACTCCGAACCATGTGACCCTCCGCGTGCGGGACGACGGCCATGGCTTTGATCCAGCTGCCGTCCATCCCAAAGACCGGCACTTCGGCTTGGCTGGAATGCGCGAGCGTGCCAGCGAAATGGGTGCCCAACTCCACGTCGAAAGCTCGCCCGACCAAGGCACCCTGCTGATCCTGGAACTTCCAATCCCCGAACGGAAATGAGAAGGCAACTGACTGATACCGCCATGCCCACCACACCCATCCGCATCCTCATCGTTGACGACCACCCCGCGCTCCGCTTCGGCCTGTGCTCGATGATCGGCAAGGAGCGGGACATGACGGTCGTCGCGGAAACCGGCGACGGCGCGGAGTCCGTGGAATTGTACCAACGCCACCAACCGGACATCGTGCTGATGGACCTCCGCCTGCCCGGCATGAGCGGAGTCGAGGCCATCCTCGCCATCCGCCACAAGTCACCGGACGCCCGCATCATCGTCAACACCACCTACGATGCCGATGAGGACATCCACCGCGCCATCCAATCCGGCGCGAAATCCTATCTCCTCAAAGACATGCCGAAGGAGGAAATCCTCGGGGTCATCCGCTCGGTTCACGCCGGCCACTCAGTCCTTCCGTCCCAGATCAAAGAACGTCTCAAAGAGCGCATGTCCCGCCCGGCACTCACCCAGCGAGAGACCGCCGTGGTCAAACTGCTCGTGAAAGGGCGCGGCAACAAGGAAATCGCCGACAGCCTTGGCATTACCGAGCCGGCGGTGAAGTTCCGCATCCAGCGCATCCTCACCAAGCTCGGCGCGATCGACCGCACCAGCGCTGTCATTGCCGCCCTGCGTCACGGCATCGTGCATCTGGAGTGAACCATCGCAGCACACAGTGAACTTCTCAAAAATTCGGATTTCTGACAATCCACCCTAGCCAAAAGATAGGATGACTGGCCGGATATTTCTCAAGACACTGGCGCGACATGCCGACACCATCCGGCATTCCCTCAAGACCGTGAATTCCACCCAGTTCCAGATTTCCACCCTCGCATCAATTCTATCAATGACGTGGCTCGCCGCATTCGCTGGATTGGCAGCCGAGCCTCAAACCACCGCGCCGGTTCCCACGAATCAACGCGTGGATACCGATTCCGTCCTGAGCAAGGAACGGCAGGGTGCCATCAAGCGCTGGCACGACGCCAAGTTCGGCTTGTTCGTGCATTGGGGCGTTTATTCGGTCTATGGCGGCACTTACAACGGCAAACCACTTTGGAGCGCCGAGTGGATTCAGGAAAACGCCCGCATCCCGTACGCCGAATATGCGAAAACCGCCGCCGCCTGGAATCCCGCGGATTTCGATGCGGATGCCTGGGTCCGCTTGGCGAAAAACGCCGGCATGGGATACGTCGTGATCACCGCGAGGCATCACGATGGATTTGCGATTTATCCCTCGAAGGCCAGTCGCTACAATCTGCTAGCATCAGGTTCCTACAAGGGTGCCGATCCGCTTGCCGCGCTCAAGGCGGCCTGTGT
>JBIHZT010000248.1:0-5932 GCA_044240265.1 Luteolibacter sp.
CGTTGCGGTTCGTTAGGTCGTCTCGCCGCTGGGTGCATCCGTGGACCATCATGCCGGAATGGAGCGATAACGCCGGGCAGTGGGCGTTCCGCATCCGCCCCGGCTTCGTCAACGGGGTGGAGCCGGAAATCTCCACTCTGGCGATGCTTACCACCGACCGCACGCTCGACCGCATTGAAGAGGAAACCGGAACGCGTCCCGATAAGAAGCAGTCGGTGGACGCTCTCATCACCGAGTCGCCACAAATCCTCGTCCCATCGACCCGCATCATTGGCAAGAGCGCGACTCCCGAATCGGTTTCGGTTTCCGATGCGGGGAATGTGAAGGTCGAGTTCGAGGCCGTGCCCGAGTTCTTCATCCAGTTCGGCGTGACCGATGAAAAGGTCGTGTTCCAAGGCAATCTCAATTCCGGCATCCAGGAGGTTCAATACGAATCAGCGAGCGATCCGCCGCTGCTGCGGGCCTGCGACGTGGTGCTCTACGTGGACCGTGCCGCAGCCAAGCTGGATGTCATCCAGGGCAATCCGTTCCTCGACAGCTTCAGCGCGCTGCTCGTCATCAACTACGGGAGATCCACGGCGGCGAGGGAACGCCCGTGGCTGGACGTGGCGGCAAAATACAAACCCAGCGTCGAGGTCGATATGGGCAATCTGCTGGAAGGAGCGGCCGACCCCGAGTTCGACGCCATCAAGATCGCCACCATCTATTTCCTCTCACCGCCTAAGTTCTCGTCCGATCAGCCGATGGATGACACCTGGACCGCATTCGTGAAGCACGACCAGTTCTGGAACCTCGCCCACGCACCACAGCGGATTCCTGATCCGACACCCATCGATCCGATCCGCCTCCAGACCGGTCTTTTGGGCGGTATCGCCGATTCGATTTTCAGCAGCCTGCTCGCTCCGGGCAACGACGCGTTCAATTCCGCGCTCCAAGTGCTACGCAACCGCAATCCGGCGGGGAGGTTCTGGTCGCTATGAGTGATGAACCCAAAGACGGCTTCGGCCTCAACAAGCAGGAGCGTCTTCTGGCCAAGCGCCTGGGCAAGGAAGAGGAGGAAGCGGAGCAGGCCGCCGGGTTGGAGCCGCCGTTTCCTTACGCCATGGCGAGGTTTGACGCAGAGGATTTTGAGCTGTGAGTTGCTCGCGTGATTACATTACGCTTGCTACTACATCGTGGGTGGCAACAATGAAGTCTACCAATAATTATGAAGTTCGATGCTGATGAATTACTTCCTTGTCCAGAGTGCGGCGACAAAGTGAAACGAGCGAACTTGCGGGGTCACCTTAGAAGGCGTCACGGATGGAAAGCAGACGAGGCTGAGCAATGCCCCAAGTGCGGAAAGTTTTTCCCAAAATCTCTCATCAGTCAGCATCTTGAAGAAATCCACAGCGAGAAAAGAATCATTTTGGAGAGCTGGCGAGCAACGAGGAGCAATATTAAGAAATGTGACAACTGTAAGAAACAGAAGGCACAAACGTGGCGCTATGCCCAAAGCAATAAAGGCGTTGTTTTTATATGCGATGAATGCAAGCAAGGCGTGCGGAACCGCTCATTTGGACGCCTTGACGCATTTGACGTTCGATCGAAGATCGAGAGACGATTCTAGCAGAGGATCTTGAATGATCCGCTTGTGATCTTTGAGTTCGTGAGTTGACGCGGCGGGCATGGGCAGGACATCCCCATGCAGGCCACCGTTTACGCCAATCTCACCACTCGCAGGCTGACCACGACGCTTGGCGGCAGCGCGGTTTCGTTCCCGGCCTTCGTCCAGGGCGACAAGGTGCGCATCGGCCTGCGCTTCGCCGAATCGCTCGAAGGTTCGCCCATCGAGGTGCAGAGGATTGTGACGCACATCCGCGCCTCTATCGGATTCGTCGATGCTCGCCCGACGTCGGGATTCTTCGTGTTGAACGTGGACGGGCAGGAAACCGCGCCGATCCCACACGACGCCACGGCAGGCACGGTGCAAGCCGCCCTCGCGGCCGTGGGCCTCGATGACACCGTGGTCAGCAAACAGGACGGCTCGTGGATCATTTCCACCGGCGCGGAGGAAATCACTCTGAGCGGAGCATCTGCCGAAGGACTGCTGGTTGAACTTCGCCCCGTATCGTTCGTTCGCGTGCGTTCGACACAAGTGGCGGGGCAATACCGCCATGAAGTCCGGCTGGTCCAGGCACCGCTCGCATCCACCGCTGGTTTCGAAACCATCGTGCCGCCCGCGCCGACCGTGAGTGAAGTTCAGGCGGGCGGAGCCTCGGCAACTACGCTCTGGCCCGAAATCCAGGCGCTCAAAATCCTGCCGACTTTCAAGGGCACCTATCAAATCCGCCGGGGATTCAAAAAGACCCGCGAGTTGTCGGTGGATGATGGCCCCGATGAAATCCAAGACGCATTGTCGGTGCTCGCCGATGACGATGGCTCGTTCTCGGTCAGCAACCCGGCGACCAACATCGCCCACATCACGTTCAATGGCTCGATGGCCGGCATCGACCAGGAGTTGCTTGAAGTCGCCGTGTTTGCCGCGCCTCCGGGTGATCCGACCGTCACGCTCGACCTCAACACCGCCGAGATCGCTGCCGCGCTCCGCGCCTCCCCGGAAATCCGCCCCGAGATTGAAATCGAAGTCACGGTTCAGGACGAAAACGATCCGGGCAAGACCTACACGCTCACGCCGTTCCGCGCTCCGATCACGCTGATCCGTGAACTCAACTGGGAGGGACTCGAAACCGCCGCCAACATCGACTGGCTGCGTCCGCCCTACGGCAGAACCTACGTCCCGTTCACGCCCGATCAGATCATCACCGGCTCACAGCACTACGTCGCGCCCATCGGTGACGGCGTGAACTCGACCTTCACCATCAGCCACAACCTCGGCACCCGCGATCTTCATGTCACCATGCGCCAGAACGGCGGCATCCGCGCCATCGTTGATCCGCTGGCCGTCACGCTCGATGGTCAAAACGATCTCAGCATCACGTTTGCCGCACCGCCCGCTTTGAACGGCTATGTCGTCACGATTTCCACCGCAGGCCCGGTGTCGGCCTTCCAGATGCACGGCCACACCATTGCCCAGATCGAGGGCCTGCAACTGATCCTCGATGACCTTGGCTCTCGCGTCGAAGACCTGGAGACCTTCATTCCGACCTCGCTGCCAGGTGTCAGCTCTGCGACGCAAACCGTCATTGCCGCGTGGGAACTGCCGGAACTCTTTGAGGTATTTCCGACCCGCCAGAAGATCGAGGCAAAGGACGTTCCTTCGATCAAACCCGCCGACCTTCCGCGAGTGGGCGGTCTGCTGCCCGCCGTCCATGTCGATCCGCTGGTCTTCACCACCGCCAACGTCCTGCCTACTTCGCCCGCGACCGGCGTGATCTACCGATACACCAACACGGCCGCACCGTTGGTGATTCCGGGCTATCTCGGACGCCGTTCGACCAAACTCAACGCTACCGGCTACTACGCATGGGACGGACGCGGATTCTATCAGGTCGAACAGTTCATCGCGGGCGAGAAGGTGTTCTACCCCTCGGACTTTTCCCGCGAGCTGTTCCGCATCCACGTCAACGGCAAGCAACTGCGGCTCGGCAAGCGGCTTTCACTGGATTTCTCGTTCGTGGCCGCCGTCTTCAACTCGAACACGCTGGTCCATTGGGGCGTGGCTATCGACATCGGCCTGCCGTCGGGCAACCCGCCCAACCCGAGCAACATCGCGGATGTCACGTTCCTACCGCCGTCTCTCGATCACAGCTTCATGCTGACGAGCGTTCCTTCGTCACACGGTTTCGGCCTGCGCATGGTTCGTAAGATCGTCGATTCAGTCGATACCTGCGTCGTGGACCGCGTGATCTACGGAGCCACCGAGGCGACGGAAACCACTCTCACCACCGCCAATTTCATCGTCCGGGGCCGCCTCGTGCGCTTCGACACCGACGACAACCAAACCGATCCGCGTGGCTTGATCGCGTTCAACGGGCTGAAGGCGACTCTCGCGGAAGACGGCGGCTCCGAATTCGGCAAAGCAACCATCCAATAACCAGACACGTCCATGGCAGTTCCCGTCATTTCAAACACAACCTCCGTCCTCGGCTATCGCAAGGGCCAGTATTTCGAGTATCAGATGCAGGCGACCAACACGCCGACATCGTGGACCGCCAATGGCTTGCCGTCCGGCATGTCGATCAGTTCGTCCGGCAAAATCAGCGGAGCCGCGACCGCAGCCGGAGTCTATCTCGTGAAGGTCATCGCCACGAATGGTGACGGTCCTTCGGCCCCGCTGGAGGTAGCGATGGGCATTGAGGACACCAATTTCAACGACGGCATCGGCATCGAGGTGAACATCGACCTGCGAAGCGGCGGGGTATCAGTCCCCGGCATCACTCCGTCCGGATCGAATGCGAGCCAGGCGGTCATGTTCCTCAAATACGGCGACAAGGTGTTTCTCGATGTCGGATTCCTCAAGGGAGAGGAACTTCAAACGATGGCGATGGCGTCCATCGTCATGAACATCCGCGAGTTCGATGGAGAAACCGTGCTGGTCCAGAGCAACGGCGGATTGGAAATCATCGGCACCAGCGACCGCCCGCGCTACCGCATCCTGGTTGATCTGGCGACGACCAACCTGAGCAATGCGCTGGGCAACTACCAGACCGACTATCAGACGACTTTCGACGCCATCGCCGAAATCGAATGGCGCGTGGACTACCTCGAACCGGGCGCGTTGTCCGACGAGGTCATCCGTTCATCTAAAACCTTCCGCCTCGCCATTGACCGCGATCTCGTTCCGAACCCATGACCTACGGCACCGGCATGATTTGGCCCCTGGCCGCCGAATACGCCCGTCGCGGGTGGGCGGTCCGACGTGCCGGGTGGGATGACCTTGAGTTGTTTGGGGACACGGGACGCGCCTTGCGGTGGGTCGTCTATCAGAACGCGTTATTCTGGCTACTCTACCGCGCCCCGGTCACGGGAGCCAAGGCGACTCGGGTGATTCGCAACACGGATTTCGTGATTGAAGACTTCTATGCGGAAGACTGGACGGTGCTTTCACCGACCTGCTTTGACGGGGTGAGTATCACGGGTGCCGACCTTTATCAGCAGGGCAAGAAACGGTATCCCCGTCCGATTGATGTCTCTCCGGTCGTTGACCCACGCAACCCAAACTCAAAGTATGGTTCATGCCCGGTCGTCCCTCTGTATGAATCTATCCGCAGTGTTTCGCCATGAGCATCGGACACGGCATGATCTGGCCCTTGGCCGCCGAGTATGCCCGCCGTGGTTGGGCGGTGCGCCGTGCGGGCTGGTCAAATCGCATCACCATCCCGTTCAACGCCACGTCGTCGCTGCGCTGGATCGTCTATCGAAGCGGCTTGTTCCATCTGACGTACCGGGAGGAAGGCGACGACTACGTTGTAGGCAACGTCAGCCGCGTGGTCCGCAACACCGACTTTGGTGTCGATGAGTTCTACGCCGACGATTGGACGGTCTATGATCCGAGTTGTTCAGCGACTCCCGCCCCCGACCAACAGGGGAAGCCTTGGTATCCCGGCGCGGTGGATGACGAACCATACACCGACCCCACCACGCCGGGGGCTGGCGGCACAGGCTGTCCCGATGTGCCTCCCGTCGTTGACCCAAGACCACCGGAGGAATGTGGCGGGGCATGTCAGCCGCCGCCCTACTGCGGCCCGAACTTCAAGCTGGTCACGGGAGGCTATGATTCGTGCGGTTGCCGGATTCATCTCTGTCAGCCTCTCTATTGCGACGATCCGCCTGAATGCGCTCCCGGCTTCACGGCACGCGTCATGGGTTACAATGACCTCGGGTGTGCGATTTGGGAGTGTAGGCCAGACAACCGCGAGCCGTGCGGCGACCCGCCCGTGTGCGGACCTGACACGAAGCTCGTAGTAAGCGGGCGTGATGCGCGTGGCTG
>JBIHZT010000249.1:0-5920 GCA_044240265.1 Luteolibacter sp.
GGGGTGGAGCTTGAGGAGTTCTGACGCAGTCCATGGTTGGTTGCGCTCGGAGTTGGCAGCGCGGATGGATTTGACGAAATCTGCGGAAACCGCAGCGGCTTGATTGCCCCACGAGGACCGAACGTGGCTGAGAACGGCGGCGATTTGATCGTCAGGGAGCATGCCACCTTGGGGCGGCATTTCGAGGTTGTAGGTTTTCCCCAAAACATCAACTGGGCCGTGAAGGCCGTGGAGGATGACTTTGACCGCGCGGTCAGGATCTCCGGCGACCCAAGGGCTGGCCGCGAGGGGTGGCAAGGCTCCGCCAGTGGCTCCTTTTCCATCGGCTCCGTGACAGGCTGAGCAATAGAGGGTGTAAAGCTGGCCGCCGTCTTGGGCGAGGGCCGGGATAGCGAGCAAGGAGCTTGAAAGGAGGAGGCGGAAGGTCATGGTCCGGTGTTTTTTCGGGCTGGGAAAGGGTGGTGCTTGATGAGGATTCGAGTTTCTGGGCGCACAATTACGCAGAAAGCGATCAATGTGTTATCGTAATTTGCGGTGACTTGTTGATGAAATGCGACAGCGACGATGTATTTCCCTGCCTTTCCGCCGGGAAGCGCCGTTAACCGGTGCCACCTCTGGAATTTTACGCCACCCCGATCCCGAAAGCTTAACGCTCTTCCCCGACTCCAGCTCCCCCGGAGCACCTGGCCGCCGGACTCCACCGGGTGCGCGTTTTGAAAAGGTCTTTTGTGGGGCCGAAGGCCTGCTCTGAATTTTTTAGTGTGCCATCCGCCGCCGCCCTGCTTCACTGCCGCCGCGAACGTGATGCCGGATACCTCTTCAGAAGATACGCTATTACTGGTCGATCCGGATTTAGATTTCCTGGATTGGGCCACCAAACACCTTTCCGCCAAGAATCTGCGGGTTCTCCGCTGCGATAATGCGGCAAACGCGCTCAAGGTGATCGAAAAAACCCCGGTCAGCGTAGTGGTGGCGGCGATGGAACTGGAACCCTTCGACGGGATGGAGTTGCTCGGCCGCATCATGCAGCACAGTCCGCAGACGCTGGTGATTCTGACCGCTGGATTTCCAACCACGGGGCAGATCATCGAGGCGACCCAGCGCGGTGCGCACGACGTGCTGCGCAAGGAGTCGCTCGCATTCGAACTTCGTCCGGTCGTGGAATCAGCGCTACAAACGCAGGATGACCGTCGCAGCGCGGGACAGCCGGATGCGGAAATGCCGAAGCACGACGGCCGGGTGAAGATGATCGGGGTTTCCCGTGCGCTTCAGGAGGTTTTCAAACTCGTCGGCCGGGTCGCCCGCTCCGACGCGCCGGTTTTGATTTCCGGCGAGAGCGGCACGGGTAAGGAACTGGTCGCCAAGGCCGTGCACGAATACAGCCCGCGCCGACAGAAGGAGATGATCACCATCAACTGCGGTGCGATTCCTGAAAACCTTCTGGAAAGCGAGCTCTTCGGCCATGAAAAAGGCTCCTTCACCGGTGCCATTGCCCGCCGGGCCGGACGCTTCGAGCAGGCGGACGGCGGCACGCTTTTCCTCGATGAAATCGGCGACATGCCGCTTTCCATCCAGGTGAAACTGCTGCGCGTGCTCCAGGACGGCTCGTTTTCCCGGGTGGGAGCGAATGAAACTTTAACCACCGATGTGCGCATCGTCGCCGCGACTCATAAGAATCTCACCGATGAGGTCGCCGCCGGGCGTTTCCGCGAGGATCTCTACTACCGGCTCAACGTCGTGGAAATCAAGATTCCCGCGCTGCGCGAGCGGATGGAGGACATCCCGCTGCTGGCGGAGTATTTTCTCCAGCGCATCACCCGCAAGAATGGCATGGCGCGCATCCGCATCTCGGCGGAGGCCATCACCACGCTGCAAATGCACCACTGGCCGGGCAATGTCCGGGAGTTGGAGAACACCATTGCCCGCGCGTGTGCCCTTGCCTCCTCGCAGATCCTGCTGCCCGCCGACATCCCTCTGGCGTCCGCGCCGCGGAAATCCACTGCGGGATTTACCGTCGCGATGGACCAGATCATCAATGCCGCGCCGGCCGGGGAAGATCTCATTGACTGGTTGACGGGGGAGGTCGCCGGGCGGATCTTGGAACGCTCGGACGGCGATCTCAAGGAGGCCGCAAACATGCTCCACATGCCCATCGCCGACTTGCGGAAACTGCTGGCCCAGAAAAAGTGAGATGCTCCATATCATCGAACATCCTCTGATCGCCGACGAACTGACCCGACTCCGGGATCCGGAATGCCCGTCGCCGGAATTCCGCCAACGGGTCCGGCGAATCGCCTCACTGATGGTCCCCGGTGTCACCGCGAATTTGGAGACCAAGGTCGTTCCGTGCAATACACCGCTGGAAATCACCTCGGGCGTCCGGGTGACGCGCGGCATCATTCTAGTCCCCATTTTACGGGCAGGACTGGGCTTTCTCGACGGTTTTCTCGATTTGATTCCCCACGCATCCGTGGCGCACATCGGCTTGGCCCGGAATGAAAAAACATTGGAGGCGGAGTCCTATTATCTCAAGCACCCGCCGGTTCTCGAAGAGCAGGAAATCATCATTCTCGATCCAATGCTCGCAACCGGTGGTTCCGCCACCGAGGCCGTCCGGCGGCTCAAGGAGGCCGGGGCGAACCATGTCCGCTTCGCCTGCCTGGTGGCGGCTCCGGAGGGAGTTTCCGCGCTGGAACAGGCGTTTCCGGACCTCGCGATTTACGCCGCCTGCGTGGACCGCTGCCTGAATTCCTGCGGCTACATCCTGCCCGGTCTCGGGGACGCCGGGGACCGGCTCTTCGGCACCTGCGCCTGAGTCCGTGGATTTTCAAGCATCCGGGCTGGCAATGGCCGGTTTCCCCTTTTAGTTTCGCCCGTCCGATGAAGCTGTGGCCACTTTTCACCCTCATCCTGCTTGCGCCGCAGCCCGCTATTTCCGGGCCGACGGGGGCTGATGCCATGCGGCAGGGTGACGACGCGCTCGCCACCGGACTTTGGGAGGTGGCTGAAATGCATTTCAGGCAGTCACTTGCGAGCCCCGCGCTCACCCCCGAAGCCAAGTCCCGAGCCGCCATCCGTCTCGCCGAGTCGCTGATCCGTGGCGAAAATCCGGCGGAGGCGCTTGATCTGCTAGCCCAGTCGTTCGCGGAAAAGGACCCGGAAACACCGTTTTGGAAAGCCCAGGCGCTGGCCGGGCAAAACCGCTTTACCGAAGCGGTCGAAATTTTCTCCTCACTGCTGCTCGATCCTGCCGCCCCGCACCGCACCGAGGCCGCCATGACCAAGGCCAGCATCCAGCTCGCGCTCGAGCAACCGGAAGCCGCGCTTGACACTCTTGCCGCGATTCTTCCGGAAGCCGGCGCCACCCAGGTCGCCGGCATCCAACTCGCCCAAGTGGAAATCCTGCTCGATCTCCGGCGGACTGCGGAAGCCCGCCAAGCCATGCCCGCCACGGAAAAACCGGCCCCAAGAGACCGTCGGCGCGCGGCGTTTCTCGATGCGCAACTCCTTCTTAACGAAGGTCATCCCGCCGAAGCCGCCGCCGCCTTTCAGGAATTGGTCAACCGCCCCGAGGGCCTCTCGCTGCATCATTTCCACTCGGCTGCGGTTGGCCTCGCCGATGCCATCCAAGCCCAGGGAAATCCCGATGCCGCCGCGAAATCGTTGTTGGCATTTCTCCAGGATCACCCGGATTCCCCACTTTTGGACGCCATTTTCGAGCGCATCCTCCGCGGATTGCCCGCGAAACCCACCACCACCGACCCGATCCTCGAGCAGGTCGCCCAGTGGATCACTCCATCCGTCCTACCAGCCATCGGCCCGATTGCGACCACTTCGTCCGCCGCCGGCGACGCGGCCGTCTCCGCGTGGCCGGTTGATAGCGAACCGGACGACCAGGCCGACCTGCTGGCCTATTCCCTCTACACCCGTAGCATCGGCCTGCACCAAACTGGCACGCCCGAGTCACGGGCCGAAGCCCGCCGCCTGCTCAACCGCCTGCGGGTCGAGTTTCCCGATCACCCGCTGACCCAGCGGGCGCTCTATCAACAGGCGCGTTGGTACCTGGATGATGGCAACGCGGACCAGGCGTTCGCCATTCTCAACACGCTGCGGGACACAGCCAAATCCCCCACCCTCAAAGGCGAGTCCGCTTTTCTCGAAGCTCGCGCCGCCTTCACGAATGGCGATCCGAAACTCGCCATCCAACTGTTCGACGAAGCCGCGTCCGCCCTAACGGGAGCCAGGGCCAAAACCGCAAGACTCCAAGCCGCCATCGCCCGTCTTCGCACCGGCGACATCGAGGGAGTCACCCTGATCCAGCAGGAACGCACGCCGCCGGACAAGGAACTCGAAGCGGATCTCGAACTGGAAAAAGCGCTATCCGCCACGCCTCCGGACGTCGCCCGCACCGCCATCGCGGGGTTTATCAACCACTTCCCGGATCACCCGCGCGCCGCCGAGGCAAGACTCGCCGCGGCGGAAGCCGCCCTCGCGATGTCCCCTCCCGACATCACCTTCGCCCGACAGCAACTTGAAGGCCTGTCCGCCGCACCCGACGAGCCCCTCGCCCCGCGCATCGCGCTCACCCGCCTGCACGTTGCGGATCTTTCCAACGAGCCCGCGGCAGCCATCGCCGCCGCCCAGGCAATCCTTGACACTTATCCGGCCGCTCCCGCCGCCGCTGACGCCGCGCTCACCCTCGGCCGGAATCTTTTCCAAACCGGCAGCTACCACCCCGCCCGGCTGGTGCTCGAAAAGCTCGCCGCCTCAGACACCAACTCCACCCGCGCCCAGATCGCCTGGCTGCTTGCCGCCCGCTCGGCCGCGCTCGGCGGCACCTCCCAATCCAAGGAAGAATCGCTGATCCTCTTCGACAAGGCCATCGAAGCAAAAGGCCCCGTCAGCTCCATGGCCTGTTTGGAAAAAGCCCGCCACCTCATCGACATGTACCGTCTCGCCGAGGCCTCCGCGTTTCTGGGAAAATGGATCCAGACGCTGCCTGCGCACGATCCGCTCCAGCTCCCCGCCGGGCTGCTTCTCGGCGAAGCGCTTTACGCCCAGGGCAGCTCCAACCCCGCATCGCTGGTGGAGGCGCTGGCCGTTTACGACAAGCTCCTCGCCCAAGCCAAAGACCAACCCGCCCTGTTCAACCGCCTGCAATACCTCCGCGGCACCACGCTGGAGCAACTGCCGGACGAAAAAGCCCCCACCCGGAAACGCGAGAAAGAGGCGTTTCAAGCCTATCATTCCGTCATGGAGACCACCACTGTCCCGGCGGAGTGGGAATACTTCGAGCGTTGCGGATTCCGCGCGCTCGCCCTGCTCGAAAAAGCCGGACGCTGGAACGCCGCCATCACCGTCGCCCGGAAAATCGCATCGTTCAAAGGTCCCCGCGCCGAAGAAGCCGCCGCCCACGCCAGCCAACTCCAGCTCAAACACTTCATCTGGGAGGACTGACACCTCCACGATTCCAAATCTCATATCTCATATCGCTATGCCTAATTTACTCATCACAGGAATCTCCGGCCGCATGGGCCAGGCCGTCATTCAAGCAGCCACCCACGCCGGCGTCCCCGTCGCCGCCACCCATGACGCCGGCCAGGATCTCGACGCCGCCATCGCCCAGGCCACCTGCGTCATCGACTTCACCATCCACTCCTTCACCACCGCCGTCGTCGAGGCCGCCCTGAAACACGGCACCAGCCTAGTCATCGGCACCACCGGCCACACCGACGCCGAGCGCGCCTTCATCCATGAAGCCGCCAAGACTATCCCCATCGTCTACGCCTCCAACTACTCCGTCGGTGTGAACACCCTTTTCTGGCTCACCCGCCACGCCGCCCGCATCCTCACCCAGGACCGCTTCGACATCGAGGTCACCGAGATGCACCACAAGCACAAGATCGACGCCCCTTCCGGC